>NZ_ASPX01000068.1:0-217 GCF_000517965.1 Paenibacillus sp. FSL R7-277 | reverse complement strand
TATGGGACACTTAACAGGAACAAGAGAGAAGGCAGCGCAAGAGGTGTTGTCTGGCATTAAGGCAGCGGTGGTTGCCCGAAAGTATGGGGTGACCCCATCGACGGTGAATCAGTGGGTGAGGGACTACCGAGAGACCCATGGGGAACAAGATCATCCGTATCCCCAGGAGCAGGTGGAGGAACTGAAGCGCCTCCTGGACGTGGAGCAGAAATACGAG
>NZ_ASPX01000067.1:0-38146 GCF_000517965.1 Paenibacillus sp. FSL R7-277 | reverse complement strand
GAGTCCCGTTCGAGCCGGGCGGTGCTGTTCCTGCCTACGCAGGAGGGGCGCAGGTTCACGCCGGGCGGTGACGCGGAGGAGCCATGGGAGAAGACGCTGAGCGGCTGGCTGCAGGACAAGGCAGAAGGCTTAAGCAGTTATCGCTGCGGTATCGGCACCTCGGAATATCTCTGGGACATCCACACCAGCTATAACGAGGCGCGCAAAGCGCTGTCCATCTCCAGAAGACTCGGACAAGGCCCCGGCGGGATTACCCGCTACGAAGAGATGGAGGTCTATCATCTTCTGGAGGGGCTGAGCGGTCCGGGGTTCGAGAAGCTGTTCGAGCGCAAGCTGGGCAAGCTGCTGCAATATGACCAGGAGCATGACAGCAATATGCTGCTGACCTTCTATCATTATCTGGAGTGCCGGGGCAGTCTGATTGAGACGGCGAACAGCCTCTATATCCACCGCAACTCCGTCAAATACCGGCTGGAGCGGATTCGGGATATCACTGGCTTCGATCTGAATGATCCGCGCGAACAGTTCGTCTGCCATTTGTGCCTGATTTACTATTACCTCCAGGAAAAATAGGGCGCTTTGGAAGATTTCTGGAATGTCGTGTGAGTAAATCTAACATTCATAGTCCTTGATAGTGCACAATCGACAAACGGTTGTGCATTTTTTTAGCTGAACGGGACGTAGAGGGGCTGTGAAATTCTATGTAGAATTAGCTCAACACTTTAATAAGACACAGCATACACGTATTACCTGACATGAGAGCGGAATTCCGTCACAGAGGCACAGCAGTCGAAGTCGTAAGGGGGTTGATTCATTGTTTGCTTATACATTAAAAAGACTTGTGCAGATGATTCCAGCCTTGCTCGGCATTATCGTCATCACCTTCATTCTGTCGAGAGTCCTGCCGGGCGATCCTGCGATTATGCTGGCCGGAGAGCAGGCTCCGGAGGAGATTGTGAACAAGATCCGCCAGGATATGGGGCTGGACAAGCCGCTGTATATCCAGTTCTTCGCTTACATCGGGCAACTGCTGCAAGGCGATATCGGCTATGCCTATCACACCGGACATTCGGTCGCAAGCGACCTGGCTTCGCGCTTCCCGGCTACGATTGAGCTTACCCTGGCCAGCATCCTGATTGCAATTCTAATCGCCATTCCGGTAGGCATTGTGGCCGCTACCCGTAAGGAATCGCTGCTGGATCACATCTCGCGTGTATTTTCCCTGATAGGTGCTTGTGTGCCGATCTTCTGGCTCGGACTGATGTTCATCTATATTTTCTACTCCATTCTGGGCTGGGCACCGGCGCCGATGGGCCGGATCAGCGGGGATCTTAACCCGCCGGTGCATATCTCCGGGCTGTACGTGCTGGACAGTATACTCTCCGGCGACACCGCTGCACTTAAAAGCAGCCTCGCGCATCTCGTGCTCCCGGCGATCTGCCTCAGTACCGGTACGATGGCGATCATCGCCCGGATGACCCGCTCCAGCATGCTGGAGGTGGTCGATCAGGACTTCGTCCGCACCGCCCGGGCCAAGGGGCTGCGGGAATCGGCCGTCATCTACAAGCACGCACTGGTTAATGCGCTGATTCCCACGCTAACGGTGCTCGGACTCCAGTTCGGCTTCCTGATGGGCGGCGCGGTCATCACGGAGACGATCTTCTCCTGGCCGGGAATCGGCGGCTATGTCACCGACTCCATACTGGCAGCGGATTACGCGCCGATCCAGGCGTTCACCCTGGTCAGTGCCGTGCTCTACTGCGGAATTAACCTGGCGGTCGACCTGATCTACGGGTTCATTGACCCGAGAATCCGTTATGAATAGAACAGCTTGTGTGAGAGGAGGAGATTGCTTGTGAGCACTGCAGCACATTCAGCACAGGGCAGCCCGGCGAAGCCCGCACCGGCCAAGCCCCGGACCCTATTATCCCTGCTGCTGCACAACCGCCTGGCGGCCATCGGGCTGACCTTCATCCTGATCTGGACCGTGGTAGCCATTTTTGCCCCCTGGCTGGCTCCGCATGATCCGTTCGTCACAGATATGGCGAATAAGCTGCAGCCGCCCTCCGGCAGCCATTGGTTCGGAACCGACAACTTCGGCCGGGATATCCTCAGCCGGGTGCTGTACGGCGCACGGATCAGCATCTGGACCGGCCTGATCGCGGTCTCGATCTCCTTCCTGATCGGGATGCCGCTGGGCGGGATTGCCGCTTACTACGGTGGCCGGACCGGAACCATCATCATGCGGGTCATGGATGTATTGTTGTCCTTCCCGTCACTGGTATTGTCGATGGCGATTGCCGCCTCGATCGGCGCCGGACTCAGCAGCGCAATGATCGCCGTCGGCATTGTCGGCATCCCCGAATTCGCCCGGCTGATGTTCGGCCAGACGGTCTCGCTGCGGGAGAAGGAGTATATCGAAGCCAGCCGGGCCATTGGTGTGAAGGATAGAGTCATTCTGTACCGGCATATTCTGCCGAATGCTCTGGCGCCGCTAATGGTGCAGGCTACGCTCGGGATGGGCTTCGCCATCCTGACCGCGTCCAGTCTCAGCTTCCTGGGGCTGGGGGTCAGACCCCCGATTGCCGAATGGGGCGCGATGATCTCCGAAGGCCGGGAATATATCATTTCCGGGCAATGGTGGCTGGTTACTTTTCCAGGCCTCGGCATTGCCACCTCCATCTTAGGCTTCAATCTCCTCGGAGACGGCTTCCGGGATGTGCTTGATCCGCGGTTGCGTTCGGGGAAATGAGGCGAGCAGGGGAATCCCCCAAGGCCGCCCGTCCCGATAGAAATAGATAGATTAACGTCAGCTGGAGCGCAAGCGGCAGACAATCATCAGCAGCACAAGTAGTTGTTATGCAGGCAGGATATAGAAAAGGGAGGAATTATCGATGAAAAAAGTTAAACTGTTGTCCACACTCGTCGCTTTTTCAATCATGCTTGCCGGATGCGCCAGCAGCGCCAATCCGCAGACCCCTGCTGCCACTTCGGCAGGAACGGATACTGCAGCAACAGCAGCCCCGGTCAAAAAGAACCTGACGGTGGCCTATTCCGAGGGCGGCACCACGCTCGACCCGGCGGAAGCCAATGATCTGACCTCCGATACGCTTGTGCTGGCCGCTTATGATCAGCTGGTCACCTACGGCATCAAGACCGAGAATGGCGCCAGCATCGCCAATACCGAAGACATCAAGCCCATGCTCGCAGAGAGCTGGGAAGTGAATGCTGACAACACTGTGTATACGTTCAAGCTGAAATCCGGCGTGAGCTTCCAGAGCGGCAATCCGGTGGATGCCGAGGCGGTAGCGTACTCTTTTGAACGTGTGGCGAAGTCCAGCTCCGGCAGCTTCCTCTACGGCATGGCTTCAATTAAATCAGTGACGGTAAAAGACGCTTCGACCGTTGAAGTTACTCTGACTAATGCCAATCATAATTTCCTGCAGATTCTGGCGATGTACACCTTCTCCATCGTGGACCAGAAGACGGTAGAAGCACAGGGTGCAGACTACCTGAAGACGAATGCCGCCGGTTCCGGCCCGTTCAAGCTTACGAAGTGGGACCCGGCTACCGAAGCTGTTTTCACAGCTAATGACAGCTACTGGCAGGGTGCGCCAAGCCTCGGCAAGGTAACCCTGAAGTTCACCAAGGAAGCTTCGAACCGCGTGCTGCTGCTGGGTAAGGGCGATGTAGACATGGCGATTGAGATTCCTCCGAAGGATGTATCCACCCTGGAGAGCAATTCGGCGCTGACTGTCGCTTCCAATGCAAGTAACCGGATTCTGTTCTTCGCCATGAACAACAAAGTCAAGCCGTTCGACAATGTAAAAGTCCGTCAGGCGATCAACTATGCGATTCCCTACGATCAGCTGCTGAGCGGGGTGATGTACGGCCAGGCCAAGCAGATGAAGAGTGCAGTAGCCAGCAACACGCCGGGCTTCACCGATGCAGGCTATGTGTATGAGTACAATCTGGACAAGGCCAAGGCGCTGCTGAAGGAAGCAGGCTATGAGAAGGGCTTTGACTTCGACTTCACGCTGGGCTCCGGCTTCGATGACTGGGAAGATGATGCGGTCCTGATCCAGGCTGAGCTGGCCAAAATCGGAGTCAACATGAAGATCAACAAGCTGGCCCGCGCCCAGTTCCTGGAGCAGCAGAAGACCAATAATCTGACCTCTTATATCTCCAAATGGACTTCCTTCGTCAATGATCCCGGCTATCACCTCGGCTTCCTGCTGTACGGCAAGGGCTCTTCCAACTACATCAACTACCAGAATGCTGAAGTAGACAAGCTGTGGGAGCAGGCGAACCTGGAGACAGATACGGCGAAGCGCACAGAGCTCTACAAGCAGGCTCAGGAGATCATCACGACAGAAGCACCTTGGGCGTATCTCTACGAATACAACCGCATTGTGGGCATGAGCAACAAGATCAGCGGCTACGCCTTCTATCCAGACGAAGTCATCCGCTTCTATCCGCTGTCGATTACAGAATAAGCAGGTTTGGCTAAAAGAGAGCGGGCAGACCTTAGGCCTTGTCCCTCTTCTTTGTCACAAATTCACAGTTCCTCCTGCCAGCCGCAAGGCGTGCAGCCTGGAACACAAAGGAGAATTCGTAACCCATGACAGACTGGAAAAGCAAGGTGCTGGAGGCCATTGATGCCGGGCAGGAGGAACTGCTTGCGCTCTGCTCTCAGCTGATCCGTTACCCTTCGGAGAATCCGCCGGGCGATTCACGGGAGATCAGCGCTTATATTATTGGTTATCTGAAAGAAGCCGGGATCGATACGGCGATCTATCCGGCCACCGAAACCATGTTCAATCTGGTGTCCACACTGGGTGCAGGCGCGGAGGAGCGCACCGGCAAAAAGCTGATTTACTGCGGACATACCGATGTCGTTCCGGCGGGAGACCGCTCGCGCTGGGATTTCGATCCGTTCTGCGGCGATATCGTGGACGGCTATCTGCTGGGCAGAGGCGCTTCGGATATGAAAGCAGGCCTGGCCGGGTTAATCTACGTCACTGCACTGCTGTCGAAGCTGGGCGTTCCGCTAAAAGGAGATCTCTCCCTGCTGATCGTGCCAGATGAAGAGACTGGCGGTCATCTCGGGGTTCCCTGGGTGCTGGAGCGCGGCCTGATTACCGGAACCGCTGCTGTGATTGCCGAGCCTTCCGGCCCGCTGAACCCGACCATCGGGCAAAAGGGCAGCTGCTGGTTTGAATTCACCGTCGAAGGCACACCGGGTCACGGCAGCCTGTCGCCAGTGGTTGGAGACAGTGCTATTGTAAAGGCCGCCAAAGGGATTGAAGCCTTACAGCGGCTTTGGGACATTAAGGTTGAAGTGCCTGAGGAGGTCCAGGAGATCATTCGCATCTCGCAGGAGTATGTGAAAGGCAGCGAAGAAAGAGATTCACTTGCCTACCAGGTATTCGACCATGTGACGGTCAACATCGGAACGATCCAGGGCGGAACCAAGGTGAATGTGGTGGCGGACCGCTGCACCATTCAGGTCGATTCCCGCGTACCATTCGGGGTAGACTACCGGGATGTGCTGGACCGTGCCCGCTCCCTGCTGCTTGAAGCCGGCATTGAATCCGAGGTCAAGGGCTTCGGCTTCCAGGGCAATGCCAATTGGACCTCCAATGAGGAGCCGGTGGTCAAGGACCTGGTTGAGAGTATCTGTGAGGTGAGCGGGGAAGAAGCCTACGGTGTGCTGCAATGGGCCTCTAGCGACGCGCGCCATTTCCGCACTCATAACATTCCCGTTCTGCAATACGGCCCGGCCGAGCTGTCCACCATTCATAATTTCAACGAGAAAGCTCCTGTCTGGCAGATTATCCAGTGTGCGAAGGTGTATGCTTTAACGGCGCTGAAATATCTGGGTGTAGAAGAAGAGAAATAGTATTTAAAAGGATATTTTGTAGGGAGTTTTTTGGGGTCCCCGCAAAGTACCTGACTAATCATCGAAGCAAATACTTCACTTTGTGGGGTACTGGAGGGAGGGGCAATCATGACAGAACTGCTGGAAGTATCAGGGCTATGCACCGAATTTCAGACAGCGGCGGGTACAATCCGTGCGGTGGACGGCATCAGTCTGTCAGTGCGCAAGGGAGAGACACTGGGCATTGTAGGCGAATCGGGCTGCGGCAAAAGCATTACCTCACTCTCAATCATGCAGCTCTTGCCCAAACGGATCAGCCGGATTGCTTCCGGCCAGATCCGCTTCGAGGGCAAGGATATGCTGGAGATGTCGATGAATGAGGTGCGGAATATCCGGGGGAACCGGATTGCGATGATTTTTCAGGAGCCGATGACCTCGCTGAATCCGGTGTTCAAGATCGGCCGCCAGATCTCCGAATCCGCCCGTTACCATCTGAAGCTGAGCAAGAAGGAGGCGGCTGAGCGGGCGGTGGAGATGCTGCGCAAGGTAGGGATTCCCCGGCCGGAAAAGATTGCCCAGCAGTATGCCCATCAGCTCTCCGGCGGGATGCGGCAGCGGGTGATGATTGCAATGGCGATGGTCTGCAATCCTCAGCTGCTCATAGCCGATGAGCCGACGACAGCGCTGGATGTGACAATTCAGGCGCAGATCCTTGATCTGATGCGGGATCTGCAAAAGAACGAGGGCATGTCAATCCTGATGATCACGCATGATCTGGGGGTCGTTGCCGAGATGTGTGACCGGGTCGTCATCATGTACGCGGGTCAGATTGTCGAGGAGACAGATGTGGCTACCCTGTATAGCCAGCCGCTGCATCCGTATACTCAAGGGCTGCTGGCTTCCCTGCCTCAGCTGGCAGGGGATGAGGACCGCCTCAGCTCGATACCGGGCCAGGTGCCGAATCCGGCCAGCCTGCCGCCCGGCTGCCGGTTCGCACCGCGCTGTCCGGTAGCGGTGGACCGCTGCCGGGAGCAGCTCCCGGAGCTGCTTGAGGTGCAGCCGGGCCACACATGCCGCTGTATCCTGCAGCAGGAGGGGGTTCTATGACCACATTACTGGAAGTGCGCAATCTGAAGAAGCATTATCCGATCCGCAAGGGCTTCTTCTCTAAGCAGGTTGGTGCAGTCAAAGCCGTTGACGGCATAACCTTATCCGTAGAGCAGGGAGAGACGCTGGCAGTGGTCGGAGAATCCGGCTGCGGGAAATCGACCACCGGACGGGCCATTCTGCGGCTGATTGAGCCGACTGAAGGCGAGATTATGTTCGGCGGCACCGATGTGCGCAGCCTGAATACCGAGCAGCTACGCAAGTTCCGTACCGACATGCAAATGGTCTTCCAGGACCCTTACGCATCGCTCGACCCCCGCTGGACCGTCCAGCGCATTCTGGAGGAACCGCTCCGTACCCACGGATCGGCTCCCGCCGGCGAGCTGAAGAGCAGGGTCGAGCAACTGATGGAGGTGGTGGGTCTGTCCCCCTATCAGGCCCACCGTTTTCCCCATGAATTCTCCGGGGGCCAGCGGCAGCGGATCGGGATTGCCCGTGCGCTTGCGCTGAATCCGAAGTTCATTGTCTGCGATGAGCCGGTATCGGCACTGGATGTCTCCATCCAGGCCCAGGTGCTGAATCTGATGCAGGATCTGCAGGAGCAATACGGCCTGACTTATATGTTTATCTCGCATGACCTGTCGGTTGTGAAGTTCATCAGCGACCGGGTGGCCGTCATGTATCTGGGGCGGATTGTCGAGCTGGCGCCGACGAAGGCACTCTTCGCGAAGCCGCTGCATCCGTATACCCAGGCGCTGATGTCTGCCGTTCCGGTACCGAATCCGGGCCTGAAAAAGCAGCGCATCGTCCTGACGGGGGATGTTCCGAACCCTGAGACTCCGCCCACAGGCTGTGCCTTCCACCCCCGCTGTCCGCATGCGATGGACCGCTGCAAGTCGGAAGCGCCGGTGCTGCGGGAGCTGGACTCAGGCCATCAGGTGGCCTGTCATTTGTATTAAGCATATGTGCAGTGTGAGGAGGGGCCATCCGGCAGCGGGTGGCCTTTTGCTTTTGCTGGATGCGAAAAACCGAACATAATGAGCCGGAGTGAAGGCCGTGAGCCAAATGTATGCGGAAAACCGAACACAATTGGCTGGCGCGAAGACCGCAGGCCAAATGTATGCGGTAAACAGCATACATTGTACTCGCACGGAGGTAATCCTAGCCATCCGTTCAAACCTTTTCACAGGCTGCCCCCTAGCCCACCCTGGACCGCACTGCCACTTTAGCCCTATTTATTACCCGGATGGGACAACGTCCCCCGTCTAGGCAGAATGACTTATTTTTGCAGAGTTTTCTCCGTTGTTAAGTGAATATTCTTTCAGAAATAACGCTGAAATATTTCATTGAAATTTGAAAAGAAAAATAAACCCTTCTATAATTGTATTAAATTAAAACTGATTTGGGAGGAGATGGGAGGATAACGTGAACAAACCACGACAATTATGGATTGATGCCGCCAAGGGATTCAGTATTATTTTTGTAGTAATGGGCCACTCCGGCGATGCGGCAGCGAATCATTATCTGTCCTGGTTCCGGATGCCTTTGTTCTTCATGCTTAGCGGACTTGTATTTAAGCCGGTTGAACCCGGGCGGTATTTGGGCTGGGCGGTCAAACGGACCAAGGGGCTGATGACTCCCTATTTTGCCTACGGACTCCTGATTGCTTCCGTGCTGCTGCTGTTCAACTTCAGTATACGAGGGTTCGCCGAGAATGTAGCGAGACTGCTCTACGGGGGATTGTCGCTCACGGGCCCTTACGGGGTGTTCTGGTTCATCACCTGCCTGCTGTTCACACAGCTGCTCTTCGGATACATTGTCCGTTATTCCCGCCGCACGCAATTTCTCCTGATCGCTTCTGCTTATCTCCTGTCACATCTCATCTCCCTGACCGCGCTCAGGAACTTCAATCTTCCCTGGAATGCAGATGTGTCCCTGCTCGCCATTACTTATTATGCGATCGGATTCTACGGCAAACAGGTGATCCCTGCGCTCATCCGCCGCTATTCGGCGCTGCCGGTGCTGCTTCCGTTATGTGCTCTTGTGCTGCTGCTGGAGCGGACCGGTGTCCTTCAATACAGCCTGAATATGAAATACAAGGAGTATACTTCGCTGCTGCTCGATCTGGCCGTGCCACTGCTTATCTCATTGACTATCTGCGCCGCTGTGTACCTTCTCTCGAAGCTTGTTCCGCTGGACTGGATGGGCAGCCTGGGACGTAACTCCATTGCGATCATGTACCTGCATTTGCCTTTGAATTACGGGCTCAAATATCTCCTCGGGACGGATTACGGGCTGTTGCCCTTTACGCTGATCGGAGTGGGGGTGCCGCTGCTGGCCGCCAATTGGGCGGTGCGTTCTCCTCTATTGTCCAGACTGTATCTCGGGCATAAGGGCGGCAGCCGTCCGGCAGTGAATTATAGCAACGCACGATAATAAATAGGTGGACTAGTAATAGAAATGCACAAGCTCTTTTTCATATCTTTCATATACTTTAGTAGAATATGAAAAGGAGTGATAACGCATGGCCAAAACACTTTTGGATTATAACGCATCCGTAGTTACACCTATTACTAACGGGGTCTCCATCCCTGTTCCTATTTCTCCGGCTGGTATACAGATTGCAGGAACATCGGTGTATATCGATCCCGCAGTTCCAGGACATTTCCCCAATAAGGTGGAACTGAAAGCCACCATCGGCGTGGATGTTACTCTGGATACGCCCAATGTGCTGGTCCGCATCTGGCGGGCAGGTACCGAAATCTTCTATGCACGGGTAGAGCTGGAGGAGAATTTCAATGACGATGGTATTATCTCGCTGCATATGGTAGATATCAACGTCCCGGCCGGTGTCCAGAACTATCAGCTGATTGTAGAGAACCAGGATGTCGGCTCCGTTGCCACAGTGGTGGGACCTGTTATTTTCAGCGCTTTGGCTATCGGCGGCTAAGCTATTCATAGCAGTACCGGAAAGGGGCTTTCTCAAGTATCTGTGAAGATACCGGGGGAGGCTCTTTTTTTTGTGCGTGAAATGGAATAATTTCCTGCCTTTCTGACGAAACTGGAACACAGTACCTGTGAAATGAAGGTTAAGTTCAGGAGGGGAACCATTGTGAGGAAAATTCGTTATGTAACGCTTGTGCTGTGCATTGCTGTATCGGTTCTGGGAGGCGCTACCGGAGCCTGGGCCGAGGAAAAAGCCAAAGGCACCGCAAATTCCGGCAATGCCGGAGGGGCGGCTGCGGAGCTGGCGCCGGGGGCGCGTTCTGCCATTCTGATGGATGCCAGCACGGGCACGGTCATCTATGAGAAGAACAGCCATGATAAACTTCCGCCGGCCAGTATTACCAAGATTATGACCATGCTGCTGACGGTGGAGGCGCTGGACGAGGGCAAACTGCAGCTGACCGACAAGGTGCGGACCAGCGAGTATGCGGCATCGATGGGCGGTTCACAGATTTTTCTGGAGCCGGGTGAGGAAATGACGGTTGACGATATGCTGAAAGGCATCGCGATGGCCTCCGGCAATGATGCTTCCGTAGCTATGGCGGAGAAAATCGCCGGCTCGGAGAGCGCCTTCGTCGATCTCATGAACCAGAAGGCGCAGGACCTGGGCCTGAAGGATACTCATTTCGCCAACTGCAACGGCCTGCCGGCTGCGAATCATTATTCCTCCGCGCATGATATTGCCGTCATTAGCCGGGAGCTGCTGAAGCATGAGCAGATTATCAAATACACCGGCTCTTATCAGGATTACCTGCGCAAGGATTCCACCAAGCCGTTCTGGCTGGTCAACACCAACAAGCTGGTGCGGTTCTACACGGGCGCTGACGGGCTGAAGACGGGATATACGTCCGAAGCGAAATTCTGCCTGTCGGCGACGGCGGCCAGAGACGGCCTGCGCGCGGTAGCGGTGGTGCTGGGCGAGCCGAACACCAAGACCCGCAACAGCGAGGTCTCGGCGATGTTCGACTACCTCTTTTCCCAATATAAATTGCATACGATTCACAAGGAAGGCGACACCATCGGCACGGTGAGGATTGAGAAGGGCGTGAAGTCGCAGCTGCCGCTTGTGGCGAAGGAAGACTATAGTGTCCTGCTCCGCAAAGGAGTAACCCAGGAGGGTATCCGCCATGAGCTGGTGCTGAATGAGCAGGTGAAGGCTCCGGTGGCCGAAGGCCAGACGGTCGGCAAGCTGGTAGTCTACCAGGGGAACGATGTATTGAAGGAATACGAATTGAAGGCAGGCGAAACGGTAGCCAAGGCGGGCTGGTGGAAGCTGTTCAAGCGGGCAACAGGCGCTATGTTTACGAATGATTAATTTCTTGCATTTTGTAGATTGAACCAGGGGCTTTGTGTAAGTTCTTAGGGGTTTTCTTCTAGTTTTGTCGTGAGGCAGGAATCCTCAATTGCGGTGTAGAAACCTTGTCCTTGTAGGGGAAAGAAATAGTTACAGGGCGGTTGTCCAAGCAACGAAGAGGAGAGTGGCAAGCATGAATTCTCATGTGGAGATGGAGCATCACCGGGGTGTGCTGATTGTCCGGTTGTCCGGGGAACTGGACCATCACGCAGCCGATTATGTACGTATGGATATGGATGAAGCGATTATGCGGGGCCAGGTGGAGCATCTGATCCTGAGTCTGAAGGAGCTGCAGTTCATGGACAGCTCGGGTCTCGGAGTGATTCTGGGGCGGTACAAGCTGATCCGCAGTAAGGGCGGCAAAATGGCAGTCTGCGATGCCACAGCGCCTGTGAAGCGCCTGCTGGAAATGTCGGGCCTGTTCAAAATCATGCCCCTATATGACGACGAGAGCGCTGCACTCTCGGATTTGGAGGTCGCGTTATGACTAGTAGCGAAGCTCGTAACTTCATGAGTGTCCAGTTTGCTGCGCTGTCGGAGAATGAATCGTTCGCGCGTGTGGTAGTGGCTGCCTTTGTCTCCCGGCTCGACCCGACGATGGAGGAGCTGAATGACTTGAAGACGGTAGTCTCGGAGGCTGTCACCAATTGTATTATTCACGGTTATGACAGTGATCCCGCAGGTGTTGTCAGCATATCCGCTTCCCTTGAGAATGAGACCGTGCATCTGACCATTGAGGATAAGGGCCGGGGCATTGAGGATCTGGAGCTGGCCCAGCAGCCGCTGTATACCTCGAAGCCGGAGCTGGAGCGGTCAGGTATGGGCTTCACCATTATGGAGAATTTCATGGATGAATTCGAGGTTATCAGCGAACCGGGACGCGGAACCTCAATCTCCATGAAGAAAACCATCGTCTCGAAAAAAGCTTTATACAATTAGGGGTTGGAGCCATGGATGCAGAATCAAAAAAAGCTCCGCCGACCTATTTGGACGATGCGGAGGTCAAACGTCTAATCGCGCTCAGTCAAGCCGGGGACCATACGGCCCGCGACACGCTGGTCAACTGCAATATCCGCCTCGTCTGGTCGGTGGTGCAGCGGTTTATGAACCGCGGATATGAACCGGATGATTTGTTCCAGATCGGCTGTATCGGACTGCTGAAGTCCGTTGATAAATTCGACCTCAGCTATGAGGTCAAGTTCTCCACCTATGCGGTGCCGATGATTATCGGCGAGATCCAGCGGTTCCTCCGCGATGACGGCACGCTCAAGGTCAGCCGCTCGCTGAAGGAGATGGCCAACAAGGTGCGCAAGATGAAGGATGAGATGTCCAAAACGCTCGACCGCCTCCCGACCATCGGTGAAGTGGCCGAAGCGCTGGGCGTCACGCCCGAAGAAATCGTCTTCGCCCAGGAAGCCAACAAGCCGCCGACTTCGATCCACGAGACCGTCTTCGAGAACGACGGCGATCCGATCACACTGATCGACCAGATCGCCGACGAGTCGCAGGAGCGCTGGTTCGACAAGCTGGCCTTGAACGAGGCCATCGGTGCGCTAACCGAGCGCGAGCGTCTGATCGTGTATCTGCGCTATTACCGCGATCAGACCCAGTCGGAAGTCGCAAGCCGCCTCGGCATCTCGCAGGTGCAGGTGTCGAGGCTGGAGAAGAAGATCCTCGCGAACATCCGCGAGCAGATTGCGCAGTAGCGGTGGAAGTTACAGCGCGTCTCGGCTGATACTGCCGCAGCTCAGTAAGTTCGATACAGCAGTCGGGTTAGCTGTGGTGCTTAGCAAGAGTTAAGTATGTGATGTACAGTGACGGGTGCAAGGGGGCCGCCCCCTAGAGGGGCGGCTTTTTGCGTGCGCTCAAAGTGAGACCATGCACCCCACTGCCGATTATTGTACTAACGGGACTCAGCCCCCCGATGGTCTAGCGCACGGTTATACCAGCGGCTTCACATATGCTAAACTAGGCTAAACTCGTAACAATCGATGATTTTGAATACTAACAACAATGCAAAATGACTATGGAGGGCTAAACTCAATGGATTATGCGAAGCTCAGCAAAGAGGTCTCCTACGCCCTGCGTCACGCGCCGTGGGAATATGAACTGGAATTGGATGAACAGGGGTGGGTGGATATTGAACAGCTGCTCCACTCGCTGCATCAGGACAAGAAGTGGGACACAGTCGGTGCAGAGGATCTGGACAAAATGATCGCAGCATCGGATAAGCAGCGGCATGAGCTTGCGGAGGGCAGAATAAGGGCGCTATATGGTCACTCGGTCCCGCAAAAAATAATCAAGCAGGCTGAAACGCCGCCCCCTATTCTGTACCACGGTACAGCCAGGCAATGGGTGGAGACGATTCTGCACGAAGGACTGAAACCGATGAAGAGGCAGTATGTTCATTTCTCGGTGGATACGGATACAGCCAAGCTGGTGGGAGGACGCAAGGATTCAAGTCCTGTAATCTTAGCCATAGATGCCGGGCGGGCCGCACAGGAAGGAATTAAGTTTTACCACGGAAATCATAATATCTGGCTCGCGGACTATATTCCGCCCGAATTCATTACTGACTTGTAGCCTACGCTAACCAGCCACAGCCAACCATAACAAAAAGCGCCCCAGGCCAGCCGGTTCGCGGCTCGCGGGACGCTTTTATCTTTTACCATATGTTCACAAATCTCTTCTTAGGGCGCTACAATCGCACCTGTTGAAATCATATAATTACCGGGTGCAAAATAGTTCCCGGCGTCTTCGCCGGATAAGGTGTAGACCACAGTGATGAGTTTGCCGCTGCCGACAGCAGCATCGTTGTAGGTTGCTGTTGCACTGACGGTAACATCATCGCCAGGAATGACTCCGGTCAGAGTACCCGGGGTGATCTGGACCGATGTATTTCCATCGTAGGTCTTGGATTCTGTGATCACTGGTGCTGTAATGTCCAACTGCAAGGCAGTGATTATACCTGTGCTTATGGTATAGGTGACTGGCGGATCGTAGTTGCCTGCGTCTATACCTGTTAAGGTGTAGGAGATGGTGATGATTTTGTTCACACCCACGTTAGGAGTGTCATAGGTTCCGGCAGCATGCACGGTCACATCATCTCCTTCATAATTTCCCGTTACCGTACCGACAATCACTGCCGCTGCGGTAGTTCCGTCATAGACTCTGGAGCGTGTGATCTGATCCCGGTCAATCTCGCCATTGGTGGTGATGTAGCTCACAGGTGCAATATAGTTGCCTGCATCTGCTCCGCTAAGTGTATAGACTACAGTTATGGTCTTGTTCGTCCCAATGGATGATGTGTCATAGTTGGCAACGGCGCTCACAGTGACATTTTCCCCGGGAACTACCCCAATAAGCTGTCCGGGAGTCACCGCCGCTGCCGTGGTTCCGTCCTTGAACTTCGCCAAGGTCAAATTCGGAGCTTCGATGGTTAATGGATGGAGTGCGATGCTGCCCGTATTCACGATATAGGGAGCGGGTGCAAGATAGCTGACTGCTTGTGCTCCGCTTAATGTGTAGGTAACGGTTATAGTCTTGTTCACCCCAAGCGCTGCACTGTTGTAGGTAGCAGAGGCCAGCACTTCAACATCGTCACCGCTAAGCACACCGGTCAGCGAATTTGCGGTTACTGCTGCTGAGGCAGTGCCGTCATAGGTTTTGGACTCCGTCAAGGAGGCGGGAAGCCCTATAGTCAGTTCAATCGCTCTAACCTCAATCGTGCTGGAAGGGGCCGAGATATTGCCGGAGCCATCTACAGCATACACAATATAATGACCGGCAGGCAGACCCTGCGTATTCAGCGGGGAATAGACGGAGGCGGTTACCGCCAGCTTTTTACCCAGAGCGGCATGAACAGAATCTTCCAGACCCGTTGTCGTTACGGCCACTGTGGAGGGGACCAGATACAAATAACCCGCTTCGTTGCTTGTTCCGTATACATTATCTCCTACAGTAACCGCTCCAAGGGTCACACTGGTAAGTAGAGGGGCTGACGTATCACCCGGATCAGGAGTAGGTGCTGGTGTAGGCGTAGGTGTGACTGTAGGCGTCGGCGTAGTTGCAGGTGTAGGTGTTGGTATATCTGTAGGTACTGGTGCAGCTGTAGGCGCAGCCGTTGGATCGGAAGGGACATAGGTGCTCCGGACAGGCGTAGGTGTAGCAGTTGGTGTGGCAGTTGGACTAGCTGCTGGAGAGATGGTTGCTGAAGGGGTGCCTCCACCATTTCCAGGAGTATTGGCCGGAGCCTCCTCAATAGCTTTGGTCCGTGTTAAGGATACTACTGCTTCCGCACGGGTAATTTCCCTGCCGGGCTTGAAGCTGTTATCATCGGAATACCCTTTCATGATTCCTGCTGCGGCTACGGCATTTACCGAATTCACAGCCCAGGCGGCAATATCCTTGGAATCGCTGAAAAGAGCGCCGGTCTGCGCTGCATCCAGCTTCAATAACCGGTTGATGATCACTGCGGCTTCCTGTCTGCTGATCGTCTTGCCGGTACCGATGGTACCATCTGAATATCCGCTGATATATCCGGCTTTCACGGCTTTGGCAACCTCGGTGTAGGCCCAGTTGCTTGTAGAGAGATCCTTATAGGCAACAGGTGCTGTCTCGGTGAATCCGAAGGAGCGGTTGATGAGCGCCATGAACTCTGATCTTTTCAGACTATTGTCCGGTTTGAAGCTGCCGTCGGCGTATCCCTGAATGAGCCCTTTGTCAACCCAGTCGGTAACTTCATTCTGTGCCCAGTGGCCTGTGATTCCAGTTAATTGAGGAGCTGCTGCGCCAAAAGCTGTTCCGGCAGAAGAATATAGTGCAGTTACTATCATTAGTGTAGAGAGAAAAAGCTTGCCCGGTGTATGGTTCAATGTTTTGCCTCCTGAAAGTGTATTATCTTCGCTGACATAGGCCGTGGGTATCACTTAATATCCTCCGGGCAACAGTTTTGGCCTCCGAGCTTGGCTAAATGAAATAATAGTAACACATATCATTCGAAATTGATTTAAATAAATATAATCATTGCAAATTTAATTTACCAAAATATAAATCTAACACTGGTCAATACATTCTGCACCCTCTTTGTAACCTTTTCCTCCCGGACCGGCACTTATCATTAGAACACGATAAAAATACAGAAATGAGGTTTGCAGACGTATGCTGCATTGGATTGAAAAGGCGCAGAAGGGCGATGCCGAAGCCTTCCGGGAGCTTAGCGGGCATGTGCGGGGGATGGCTTACGTAGTGGCCTACGATATGCTCGGGGATGTGCAGCTTGCGGAAGACGCGGTACAGGAAGCCTTGCTGGAGGCATATATGAATCTTGCCAGCCTGCAGGAGCCTGCGGCGTTTCCGGGATGGTTCAAAACCATTGTGGTCAGACAGTGTCACCGGCTGCTGCGGCGTAAGCGTCAAGCCCTGCTGCCTCTAGAGGCGGCGGTGCATGTCGCGGGCTCTTCTCCAGGGGTTGCGGAGATTGCCGAACATAGAGAATGGACGCAGGTGCTCCACAGGTCAGTGTCGGAATTGTCTGCCAAGCTGCGGGTACCGCTGCAATTGTTCTACTTCTACGGGTACTCGCTTCAGGAGATTTCCGTGTATCTGGGCCTTTCCGTTGCTACGCTGAAGAAAAGGCTGTATGACGGCAGACGCAAGCTGAAGGGGGCATTGCCTGTTGTCGATCTGGCGGCTGCATTTCATTTGTTACATGAGGGAGGACAGCGAATGCTGCATATTGTGAATGGTGACACGGTGGGAGATAAGCTGAAGCAGGGGATTGTCCAGGGGGAGGTGCTGGTGTGGAGAGAGATCTATTCGGCTGGACCGATATTCATAGATCCGTCGGCAGAGCAGAATCAGCAGCTGCGGGCTGAGGTGCTGCAGGCCACGATGGGCATTCCGGCGGCTGAATATATGGCAGGCTGTGCGGAGCAGGAGCGGAGGATTAGCGGATTCCGCCAGTATGATGAGGTGGTGCTGTGGTTCGAGCATGATCTGTTCGACCAGAGTATGCTGGCCTATCTATTACACTGGTTCAATGGGCAAAAGCTGGGCAACACGAAGCTGAGCCTGCTCTGCATCGGAGAATTCCCCGGGATTGAGCTGTTCCATGGTCTGGGACAGCTGACGGAAGCTCAGCTGAGTACCCTGCCGGGAACCTGGCGGACTATCGGCCGCAAGGAGCTGCAGCTGGGAAGCCTGCTGTGGGAGGCCTATGCCGCTTCCGATCCCCGGAAGCTCGCGGACCTGCTTGCGGCGAAGCGGGAGGAACTGGCGGGGGGCGCACTTGCTTTTGCCTATGACGCCTTCATGGCCCATCTGTCCCGCCTGCCTTCCGTAGAGAATGGTCTCGGGATCGTCGAACAGACCACCCTTCAAGCCGTGGCTAATGGAATGGACACGCCGCTTAAGCTGTTCCGGCAGGTGACGGATGAGCTGCACCGGCTTGGCATGGGCGATACGGAATATTGGAAGATCCTGCGCACACTGACGGCCGGGACGAAACCTCTGCTTGAGATCGATGGTGTAGCAGAGCTAACAGATTACAGGGAAGTACCGGAATTCCTGAATCGCAGCGTTACGCTGACTGCATGGGGAGAGCAGGTGTTGGCCGGAGCAGCTGACCGGCTACAGCTGCAAAGTATCGATGAATGGTACGGCGGTTTGCATCTGGAGGGGCATGACGCCCTCTGGCGCTGGGACCGTGCTGCGGAACGGCCGGTACAGTACCCGCCATCCGCGCGGATGGAATAGAATGTAACCAGGAGGTTTCCCTGCTAAGCTGAACGCTTGGCGGGTGAACCTCTTTTTTATGCCTATATAGTATAATGAATACTCCAGGTCAAGACAGTTACAAGTGAAGAAGGAGGAGAGCGGCATCAGAACATTAGTGATCAGTGACATTCACGGCTGTATAGAGGAATTCAGCCTGCTGCTCCGCCGGGCGGAGTATAACCCATCCAAGGATCAATTGATCCTGCTGGGCGATTATGTAGACAGAGGGCCGGACAGCAGAGCGGTCGTGGAGCAGGTGAAGCGGCTTGCTGAAGCAGAGGGGGTTATTGTGCTGCGGGGCAACCATGATCAGATGGCCTGTGATGCGCTGGCGGGAGAGGATGATAAGCGGGATACCCACTGGATTACGAATGGGGGCTTCCATACTTTGCTGAGCTATTGCGGAGGCCGGGATTCGGTGCTGCTGCACCCGGATTCAGGCTGGAGGGATTATACGGAGATGAAGCGGTTCATGCGTACGGAGTATAAGGAGCATCTGGATTTCCTGGGCTCGCTGCCCTACTACTATGAGACGGAGACCCATCTGTTCGTTCATGCGGGCATTGATCCTTCCCTTGCCGACTGGCGGACCCAGCGGGAGTATGATTTTATCTGGATTCGGGAGCCTTTCTACAATCATCCTGTTACTTCTACGGAGAAGACGGTCGTCTTCGGCCATACCTCTACGGTAGATCTGCAGGACGGCGCAGGAGTCTGGTTCAGTCCGCTGGGCGACAAAATTGGCATCGACGGCGGCTGCGTGTACGGGGAGCAGTTGAACTGCCTTGAGATTAGCGAAGCAGGATACAAGACCTATGCTGTCAAGCTGGGGGAGCGGGAGTAACAAGAGCTGCGAGCAGACGGGATGAAAACTAACTCCTAATTGGTTATAATTGGAATATCAAATCCGAGAGTTCAGGAGGCAGAGATGTCGAGTTCACTCTTAACGAAGAACGCGTTAGCCCGGTCGCTGAAGAAGCTTATGCTCACAAGGCCGCTGAACAAAATAACGATCCAGCAGCTCACAGCGGATTGCGGGGTGACCCGCCATACGTTTTATAATCATTTTCAGGATATCTATGAGCTGCTCGGCTGGATCTACAAGTCAGAAGTGATTGAAGGACTGGACAAATACTGCTGCTGGGCGGGCTGGAAGCAAGGATTCTTAAGCGTCCTGCGTTACACCGTAAATAACAAAACCATCTGTCTGAATACCTTCCATTCGCTGGGACGTGAGCATCTGGAGCAATTCCTGTACGGGGTAATTTACCGCGTCATGATCAGCGTAGTGGAGGAGCTGGACGGGCAGGCGTGGCCGGGACAGGAGCAGATTCCGGAGCCTGTGAGAATGCAGGCCAGACTCGATATAGCCGATTTCTACACGCTGGCCATCCTTGAACAGGTGATCCACTGGCTCAGAGCCGGGGCGAATACAGATCCGGCCGGAGTGGTGGACAAGGTATCACGGATTATGGACGGATGCATTGCCCGGGGGCTTGAGCATTATCAGTCTGCAGTTCATCCGGTGAAGTCATGACACAATATCGGGCGGATGTGTAATCCCTAGACAGTTGCGTCCGGCTGTCCATAGAATCCCTGGTTCACGGCGGTTATAGTGAAGGCAGTTAGCAGGCACTTATCCCCTGATCAAGGAAGGAAGAGGACACATGGGTACATATCAAAGAATTCATCCGCAGGTACAGGAAGGCATCGCTTCACGCAAGGCATATCTCGTCGGAGGAGGGATCGGTTCCCTGTCGGCAGCGGCATTCCTGATCCGTGACGGGCATATGCCCGGCCGGAATATTCATATTTTGGAGCAATCATCTATATACGGCGGCTCCATGGACGGGGCAGGCAATGCCAAGGACGGTTACAGCGCCCGGGGCGGACGCGAGATTGAAGAGCACTTCGAGTGCTTCATGGAGCTGTTCGGCTTCATCCCTTCCCTGACCAATCCGGACCGGACGGTGCTGGATGAATTCCGGGAGCTGAACCTGGCGGAACCGATTGAATCGCATTGCCGTCTGGTCGAAAAGCAAGGCACCCCCGCCGACTTCTCATCGCTTGGACTCTCTACCGCACATGCGCTGCAATTAGGCAAGCTGACGCTGGCTACCGAAGAGAGACTGGGCACGGTGACGATTGAGCAGTTTTTTGACCCGAGCTTTCTGGAGACGAATTTCTGGTATTTCTGGCGCTCCATGTTCGCCTTCGAGAATTGGCATAGTGTGGTGGAGGTCAAGCGTTATATGGAGCGGTTCATGCACCTGATCTCGGGGATGAACCAGCTGAAAGGAATTTTGCACACCGAATACAACCAGTTCGACTCGCTGATCCTGCCGCTGATGAAATGGCTGGAGCGTGAGGGCGTTCATTTTGACAAAGGGCATGAGGTTACGGATCTGGAGCTTAGTATCAACGGTGATGAGAAGGTTGTAACCGCGATTCAGGTGCAGGTTAATGGTTCCCCGAAGACGATTCCGGTGACACGCGTGGATCTGGTCATGGTCACGAACGGCTCAATGACAGAGAATTCTACCCTTGGCGATCTGGACCACCCGGCGGTGCTGAACCGGTCCGTTACTGAACGCGGGTGCTGGAGCCTCTGGGAGAAGCTTGCTGCCAAATCCCCGGATTTCGGCCGCCCTGAAGTGTTCTGCGGGGATATCGACAAGTCCAAATGGCTGTCGTTCACAATGACTTTTACCGATGATGAGATTGTATTCCCTTATCTGCTGGAACTGACGGGTGACGCTCCCGGCATGGGCGGTGTAGTTACGATCAAAGACTCCAGCTGGATGATGTCCTGGACCGCACCGAAGCAGCCTCACTTCATCAACCAGCCGGATAATGTGAAGGTGCTGTGGGCGTATGGCCTGTTCCCGGATGCCGAAGGCGACTATATCAAGAAAAAAATGAGCGACTGCACCGGACGCGAGCTGCTGGAGGAACTGTGCTACCATATGGGACTTGTTGACCGTATTCCCGAGATACTGGAGCATACCACTAACGTCATCCCTTGTATGATGCCTTATATCACTGCGCAGTTCATGCCGCGCGCTCTCGGTGACCGACCGCAGGTCGTGCCTCAGGGCAGTGTGAATTTGGGCTTCCTTGGCCAGTTCGCCGAAGTCCCGGACGACTGCGTGTTCACGGTGGAGTATTCGGTCCGTTCCGCGATGATGGCTGTATATGAGCTTTTGAAGCTGGAAAAAGAAGTGATTCCCGTCCATCCGAGCAAATATGATGTCCGGGTACTGCTGACCGCGCTCCGCACCTGCCTGGGCAACAAGCCGCTGCCGCTGGATAAGACACTTGGGGAGCTGCTGGCGGGAACGGTACTCTCTAAAATGGTCTAGAGACGAATACGAGGATTACACGAGGTAGCTGATTCCGCTGCCCAGGCATGCCTGGGGTCCGGCAGACATAGGATGGTAATAAGCAAGCGCTTAACCATTCAGTCATTGCAGGAGGAGAATAGTGTGAACGAGAGACTGGCGGCTGTTATTCTGCGGATTGATGCTATTGCTACAGATATTCTTGTACCGCTGCGCCGTAAGATCATTAATGAGGCGGCTCTGCTTCAGCTCTATGAGGCGCTGGATGAGACGTATGCTCTAATGGAGCATGAGCGGCAGATTGACCGGGAGCTCGCGGCCATCCTCTTCCTGCTCTATTCACAGCTGGTAACCCAATCCAATTATGTGTATGACAAAAGCCTCTTCGTACCGCATATCGGCAAGCTGCAAGGGTACATCCGCAAAATATTCGGCGGTACGCTTCAGAATGTATAGAACTCAACTAACAGCCAATCTGACAGCCTATGCTCCAGCTACATCTCTAACAGGATGGAGCCGGGAGGATAGGCTGTTTTTAAAAATATGGCTGTGTTAAAATTTGTTGAGCGATTGATGAAATTCAAGAGCAGAACTCTCGCGTACTTGGGCGTGAACGTATTCGGATAAGTAAAGTAAGGAACAAGGAGGCAGACAATTCATGGGAGGAACGAATGTATGGGATGCGGAGTGGGAGGTTAACGAAGAGCAGGCGCGGACGCTGATCGGAAGACAATTCCCTCAGCTGTCATCGAAGCAAGTGAAGCGATTGGGCTGGGGCTGGGACAATACGGTTTTTCTCATCGGTGACGAGTACGTGTTCCGGTTTCCAAGAAGAACGTTTGCAGTTGGCGCGATTCGTATGGAAGGGAAGCTGCTGCCGAAGCTGGAGGCATATTTGACCATCCCCTATCCGAAACCGTTGTTTTATGGCGAAGCAAGTGACGAATACCCGGCACCATTTCTTGGCTATGCCCACGTGCCAGGAGATTTCCCAATCGGTTTGACGGAAGAGCGCCGGGCTTTATCGGCAGAGACGCTGGCGGCATTTTTGCGGAGATTGCATGAGTTCCCGGTGCAGGCGGCGCTGAAGTGCGGAGTTCAGCAAGATCATCGAAGCTTGACGGACATAGCATCGCGCAAAGTGAAATTGGAGGGCTTTCTATCGAAGGTGGTTGAACACTTGTCGCCGGAGGAGTCCGGTGTGATCGAAGCGTATATTAACAGTCTGCAAAAGGACCGTGTCGAGGCGGTGAATGCACTGCTGCATGGCGATCTTCATTTCAAAAATATGCTTGTGAATGAGAACGGGATCGTCTCCGGCATCATTGATTGGGGCGATCTGAGCGTAGGCCATCCGGCTTGTGATTTGAGCGTTGCTTATAGCTTTTTACCACCTTACGCCCGCGGTGTGTTTTTCGAAACGTACGGTGGAGCGGACGAGGAGACGAAGCTGCTGGCGCGGCTGATGGCGGTATACATCCCCATGCTGATCTTAATGCAAGCCGTCGATGACGGGAATGAAGCGATTGCGGCAGAGGCGAAATCCAACATCATGCGGGCACTGTCTGATTAGGCTCATTATTTCATTACTGCCGATAGCAATAAACCGCCTTTTCAACGAAGGCGGTTTTCTTATTTTTATTTTGTCCATTGCCAAACCTTGACCTGTTCCTTTACAATATTATAATGATAATGAGAATCAATTTCAAAGAAACAGGTGACATTCATGAATCAACAGGCAGTGTCCGGGAGCGGGCTGGATCAGAAGGCAAAGCGGCTGAAGCTGCGGTCCCGTCCCTGGGCGGCAACATTAATTCTTATTGGCGGTTTGATTGCGCTGGCGCTGGGTATCGCTATTTCCGTATCGTTCGGGGCCGCAGACATTAAGCTGTCCGTCGTATGGACCGCAGTCTTTCATTTCAATCCCGATATTACCGAGCATCAGATCATCCGCGAGCTTAGGCTGCCGCGTGTGCTGGGCGGCGTAATGGTGGGAGCCAGCCTCGCTGTGGCAGGGGCTATTATGCAAGGGATGACCCGCAATCCGCTGGCGGATTCGGGACTGATGGGCATTAACTCTGGAGCAGGCTTTGCGCTGGCTGTCTGCTTTGCATTTTTTCCGGGATTGCCGTTCATGTATCTCATTCTCTATTCCTTCGTTGGCGCCGGAGCCGGAGCGGGAATTGTCTACGGTGTAGGCTCGCTGGCGAAGGGCGGACTAACCCCGGCCAGGCTCGTATTGGCAGGTGCTGCTCTCAGTGCGCTGCTCTCTGCGCTAAGCGAAGGCATCGCCCTTTATTTCCGCATCGGACAAGATCTCGCCTTCTGGTATGCCGGTGGTCTGGCAGGAACGAAATGGTTCCAGCTGCAGATCATGTCCCCATGGGTGATAGCGGCTATCCTGGGAGCCATTGCGCTGTCCCGTTCGATTACGATGCTCAGCTTGGGTGAGGATATTGCCAAGGGGCTGGGGCAGCGTACAGGACTGGTGAAATTGGCTGGTACGCTAATTGTCCTGATTCTGGCCGGAGCCTCGGTAGCTGTCGTGGGAGCTGTTGGGTTCGTCGGCCTGATCATCCCCCATCTGACGCGCTATCTGGTGGGTGTGGATTACCGCTGGATTATTCCCTGCTCTGCGGTGCTGGGTGCGCTGCTGGTGGTCGGGGGCGATCTGACGGCACGGATGATCAATCCGCCGCATGAAACGCCGGTGGGTGCGATTATAGCCCTGATTGGGGTACCGTTCTTCCTGTATCTGGCCCGAAAAGAAAGAAGGGAGCTGTAAAGATGCAGAGCCATAAGAGAATTTCTTCAGAAGATGCAAGGCGTAAGTATGGCCTGAGGGTGATCGGCGTGCTGGCCGTTCTGATTGTGATAATGTTCATTATAAGTATGAATACAGGATACATAAGACTTACTCCGCTTGAACTGCTGGATACGCTGGTCGGCAAGGGGACGGAGAAGCAGGAGCTGATTCTGTTCCAGTTCCGTTTGCCGCGGATTGTCATTTCTCTGTTAATTGGTACCGCACTTGCCGTATCCGGCGCAGTGATGCAGGGGGTCTTCCGCAATGATCTGGCCGATCCGGGTATTCTCGGCATTAATGCCGGGGCCGGACTGATGGTCATGCTGCTGATCTCTTTCTATCCGACGACCTCGGCGGCACCGGTCTATCTGTTGCCTGTGGTTGCCTTTGCCGGGGCGGCCTGTACTGCTGCTCTGATCTATAGCCTCGCCTACAAGCGGCATCAGGGCATTGCGCCGATCCGGCTGCTGCTTACCGGGGTCGCAGTGGCGGCAGGTATGAGCGCGGCGATGATCGTGCTGACGCTTCGCCTCGACCCGGACAAGTATCAGTTCGTTGCCACCTGGCTGGCGGGCAGCATCTGGGGCACAAGCTGGAAGTTTGTCTTATCCCTGCTGCCCTGGATCGTGATTCTCCTGCCTTATGTCATCTACAAGGCACGGGTGATGAATGTACTTAATCTGGGTGAGCAGACAGCGACGGGACTCGGTGCTAATGTGAGCAGAGAGCAGTTCCGTCTGCTGGCAGCAGCGGTCGGCCTTGCGGCTTCCAGTGTAGCGGTCAGCGGAGGCATCGGCTTCGTCGGGCTGGTCGGCCCGCATCTGGCGCGGCGGCTGGTCGGACCGAAGCATCAGCTGATGCTGCCCGCCTCTGCGCTGATCGGCGCGCTGCTTGTCATTGCGGCGGATACGATCGGACGGCGGATTCTGCAGCCGTCCGAGATTCCTACCGGCATTGTGGTAGCTGTCATCGGTGCTCCATACTTTCTATATCTTCTGGCCCGTACCAAATCTTAAATACAACCAGACCTTGGAGGGATATCAATGAACGAAGCAATGGAATTATACGATGTGACGATTATTGGCGGCGGCCCCGCAGGCATGTATACAGCGTTCTATAGCGGAATGAGAGATCTGAAGACTAAGCTGATTGAAGCGAAGGATGAGCTGGGCGGCAGAATGCTGATCTATCCTGAGAAGATGATCTGGGATGTCGGAGGAGTAACACCTATTCTCTGCCGCCAGTTAATTGATCAGCTGGCTGAGCAGGCGCGTACCTTCGATCCTACCCTTGTATTCGGACAGCAGATTGTTCACCAGGCCCGCCAGGAGGACGGAACGTATATCCTGACCTCAGCCACAGGCGAGCAGCACTGGACCCGTACCGTCATACTTACCATCGGATACGGTATTCTGCAGATGGCGAAGCTGGAGATTGAAGGCGCGGACCGCTATGAGGTGACAAATCTGCACTACACGGTACAGGAGCTGGAGCCCTTCCGCGGCAAGCGGGTGCTGATCTCGGGCGGCGGCGATTCCGCAGTGGACTGGGCGAATGAGCTGGAGGGGATTGCCGCCAGTGTAACTGTGGTCCACCGCCGGGAGCAGTTCGGCGGGCATGAGAAGAATATTGCCCGGATGAAGGCCTCCTCGGTGGATGTGCGAGTGCCTTGTGCGGTAAGCCAGCTGCACAGCAGTGACGGAGAGCAGATCGATCAGGTGACCGTCTGCCATATTCAGACCGGAGAGCATGAGCAGCTTGAGGTCGATGCCGTCATTGTCAACCACGGGCTGAGAAGCGACTTCGGTCCGCTTAAGGACTGGGGACTGGATATGGGAGAATGGTGTGCGAACGTCAGCGGTAAGCTGGAGACCAATCTGCCGGGTATCTTCGCTGCCGGAGATTTCGTGGATCATGAGAGCAAGGTACGGCTCATTGCCGGAACGTTCACCGACGCGGTGCTTGCCCTGAACAGCGCGAAGCTGTACATGGACCCTACCGCTGAGAAGGTAGCCTACGTCTCCTCCCATAATGACCGGTTCAAGGAGAAGAACAAGGCGCTTGGCGTAGTAGATAACCACTAGCATTCCTCCTTCAGAGATATCAGCCGGTGTACCGGCGCTATACCATAAGCTGTAGCTGCACAAGCTGTCCCTTACACGGATTATTCCGTACCGGGGGCAGCTTGTTCTGCTTTTACACATTCCATATGCTGTATAAAAAAAGGATAGCGGGCGAATAGTAAGAGCCAGGAGGTGCGGATATGGAGAATATAAATTCGCCGGTCTCCCCTAAGCTGGAAGACAACATCAGTACGATTCAAGCAAGGCTCGGGAACAGTCCCGATCTGGTTATACGCACCTATGAATTAATTAATAGAACAGCCCGTGTGGCTGCAATATATATCGCCGGCATTACCGACAGAGTGATGGTCGATGACTACATCTCGCATGTGATGTCCTTTCAAGCTCTGAATGACCGTGCGCGGCTTGCGGTAACCCCGGAGGAAGTCTACAGCTATATTAAAGAGAATGCCCTTAGTATCGGCAAGGAGAAGCTGGTTACAGATATTAACGGACTGCTGGAGGCGTTGCTCTCGGGCGATACGGTTATTCTGGTGAACGGAGTGGGGGGAGGCATCAGTGGAAGCACCTGCGGCGGGGAGTCCCGCGCGGTTACTGAGGCGGGCACCCAGGTCGCCATCCGCGGCTCCAAAGAAAGCTTCACGGAGACCATCAGCACGAATATTGCCCTGGTCCGCAAAATCATCAAGAACCCCGACCTCTGGACCGAAACCATGAAGCTGGGCGATGTGACCCACACCGATATCACGATTATGTATATCCGCGGCATTGCCGACGAAGAGACGATTCAGGCATTCAAGGATAAGCTTCAGGAGATTAAGGTCGATATGATTCTGGAGTCGGGATATATTGAGCAGATCGTGGAGGACAATAAATATTCCCCGTTCCCCACGATGTTCAATACAGAGCGCCCGGATAGTGTCGCGGGCAATCTGCTTGATGGACGGATTGCCATCTTCGTAGACGGTACTCCGTTTGTGCTGATTGCCCCGACTACCTTCTTCATGTTCTTTCATACGGTCGAGGATTATTATCAGCGGTATGATATCTCCTCGCTGATCCGGATGCTCCGCTTTGTGTGCCTGGTCATTTCAATGTATGGTCCGGCGATCTTCGTCGCGGCGCTGAACTTCCATCAGGAGATGATTCCGACCCCGCTGCTGATCAATCTGGCGTCACAGCGGGAGGGGGTGCCGTTCCCTGCCTTTGTAGAAGCGGTTCTGATGGAGGTTACCTTCGAGATTATCCGGGAAGCAGGGGTCCGCATGCCTTCGCCGATCGGCCAGACCGTATCCATCATCGGCGGTCTGGTGCTTGGGACAGCGGCGGTTCAGGCAGGGATCGTCTCGCCGGCGATGGTAATCGTGGTCTCGCTCACAGGAATCTCCAGCTTTGCTACACCTGCCTTCAACATGGCGCTCTCCATCCGCATGCTGCGGTTCATCATCATGGCGATTGCCGCATTTATGGGACTGTATGGCATCGCTATATTTACTATTATGCTGATTGCCCATCTGTGCAGCCTGCGCTCACTCGGGGTTCCTTACATGACGCCCATCGGTCCCTTTGTTCCGGGGAATCTGAAGGATACCTTCATCCGCTCTCCCCAGAGCTTCACTAGGCTCAGAAAGAGGCTCGTCAACAACAGCAACCGCTCTTCAGCCTCTCCCGCAGGGAAAAGGGCCGCCGGGAGGAAATCCGATGAACGGTAAGGGACTGCTGCGTCTGATCGCTATAGCGGTGCTGGTCCTGCCGCTTGGCGGCTGCTGGAACAGCCGGGAATTGAACGAACTGGCCGTTGTCAGCGGTATAGGGATGGATCTTGTTCCGGAGACCGATGAATACCGGGTCACCTTTCAATTGGTCAATCCGTCTTCCACATCGACGAGTACCTCTCCCGGGAGCGGCAAGCCTGCTGTAGTGGTGGTGTCGGCCACAGACAAAACGATGTTCGGCGCGTTGCGGCGGGCGTCAAAGCATGTAACCCGCCAGCTTTTTTTTGCCCATACCCAGCTTATTGTGCTTGGAGAGTCCTTGGCGCGGGATGGGATTAACGATATCTTCGACATCTTCGAGCGGTCCCATGAGCTGCGGCTCAATTCAGAAATACTGGTTGCCCGTGGCAGCGATGCCGCCTCTGTCTTGAAGCTGCTGACCCCTGTAGAGAGTCTGCCGGCTCTGGGACTGGTCAAAAAAGCGCAGAATACCTCCAGCGTCTGGGGGGAGAACCGGGACATTAGAGTATTCGATGTCATTCGAGGCATTACAGGAGAAGGGGATCTGACGATCAATGCGGTGAAGATCAATGGAGATGCTGAGGAAGGGAAGAAGAAAAGCAATCTGGAGGGGTCGGAGACCCTGACCGAGACGGTGATGAGCGGGCTTGGTGTGTTCAGGCAGGGGAAGCTGCTCTACTGGATGAAGGACTCCGAAGCAAGAGGAACTGAGTGGCTGCTTAACAAGATAGAAGAAACAGTACTCAATATTGATGCAGATGATAAAAAAGAGTCCGTTGCCGTCAATATCATCTACTCCAGAACGGAGGTAAAGACCGCGATTGAGGATGGTCTTCCGGTCTTTCATGTGACGATTGCAGAGGAGGGGAGCGTCAATGAAACGGACAGCTTCGTGGATCTCAGCAAGCGGGAAGATATCATGAAGCTTGAACAAGAGCTGGAGAAGAAAACGAGAACTGAAGTGATGCAGGCTTTTCATAAGGGACAACAGCTGGAGAGCGATATTTTCAATTTCGGCAATGAGCTGAAGCGGACGAATCCGCAGGAATGGGCGGCGCTGGACGGGGACTGGGGCCGGATCTTCGCGGAGGGGAAGCTGGACCTCAAGATCAAGGCTTACATCCGCAGTACAGGCATGAGTCTGAAACCTTATATCCCCGAAGGTAAATAATTGGCTTAACCGCAGAAATCAGGTGATTGATGTTTATGAAAAAAGAAGTGATCGGCCCCAATCAACTGCTTGCCTTGATCATTCTGTTTGAGCTGGGAACCGCCGTGCTTGTACCTATTGGCCTGGAGAGCGGACATGCAGTCTGGCTAGCCATTCTGATTGCCCTTCCCGGGGGCATTCTGCTGTATCTGGTGTTCGCACATCTCTACCTCCAATTCCCCAACCAGATCATAAGCGGGTATACGCGTTCTATTCTCGGGCCATGGCTGGGCTGGCCGGTAAGTCTGCTGTTCCTGCCGGTGCTTCTCTATAACGGCTCCAGAAATCTGCGGGAAGCGGGTGATCTGCTGATCTCGGCCTCCTATGACAAAACCCCGATTCTTATCATTAATTCAATCATGATTATTGCCGTGATGTATATCCTGAGCAAAGGGATAGAAGTGTTCGCGAGGACCGCCGAGATTGTCCTGTGGATCGTGATCTTTATGGGGTGCATTTGTATTATTGCTGTAATCTCAGCCGGGCTGGTAGAGTATAAGAATCTGTTTCCGCTTCATATGAATGATTACAAGCAAGCCTTGAAATCAGCCTATCCCAACATCCTGATCTTTCCGTTCGGCGAACTGATGTGCTTCACTACCATTCTGCCCCACTTTAATAAATCCCGGAAAATTAAGAAGACCGGAATCGCAGCCATCATTGTCAGCGCCTGTCTGCTCAGCTTCACACATGCAATCGAAATGTCTGTGCTTGGCGAGAACCTGTACAGCCGTACCGCCTTTCCCATGTTTACGACCATTACCCTTGTGAATATGGCCAATTTCATTCAACGGCTGGATGCCCTGGTTATGCTTACACTGATTATCGGGGCGTTCTTTAAGCTGACCGTCTACTGTTATGCTGCTGTTGCGATTGCCAACGATCTGTTCAAGGTAAACGATACCAGCAGGCTGGTTATTCCGGCAGGCGTGATTATGCTGTTCAGCTCTTTTGTCAGCGCGCAGAATTATCCGGAGCATATGAATGACGGGAAGACTTTTTTGCAGACGATTCTGCCGGTATTCTGTGCGGTGATTCCAATCCTGCTGTTGCTGATTCATCTTGTCCGGCGTAAGTTCGGATTGTACCGTTAGAAGAATTAAGACGGTTTCCGGCGGGATTGACGCTTCTTAGCGACATGAACGGCTACCTGAACGAACGGGAGAAGCAGGAAGATTGTGATACATATGGCTTCCTGTAGTGTGGTTGTAGCAAAGATGGTTGAGAGCGAATGAATGGATGCACGCAGGCTGATGCCAGACATCACATCAATGATGACTATTAACGTAAGCGTAAGAACAGCTAACAGGACATAGATACTGATAATCTTCATGGAGGTCTCCTTGTGCACCGCAAGAATAATTCACCGGTTCCGGCGCGGCGGGCTACAGATATTATCTCCGAGTAAGGGATCAGGTAAACGCCAAAAGCTGCCGGAAGCCATTGAAGGCTCCGGGCAGCTTATTCATGACTCCATTATTGTTGTGCCCCGGTCAGCCAATCGGCCAGCTCCTCCGTCTGGGCCAGAACGGCAATCGGATCATAGTACCAGGAGCGCTCTTCTTTCCATACGTAGATCTTCCCGTTCTTGACTGCCGGCAGGCTGCCCCAGATCGGGTCTGCCTGGAAGTCTTGAGCAGTCCAGGTATTGTCGGTAATGACGAGATAATCACCCGCATACTTGCCCAGGGTCTCAGCGGATAATTCAGCCCACTGTTTCTCCATAATTTCAGCAGCCACTCCAGCCGGCGGCTTGCGCCCCAACGCCTGATAGATGGGCTGTCCTCCGCGCCCGAAGTTATCCCCATAGACCCAGGTGGACTTGTCTGCATGCTCCAGAATACTGAAGGTGGCCCCGGCAGGAATGGCTGCATCCACACGGGCCTTGGCGTCAGCAATACGCTTATCGTAATCAGCCAGCCAGGCTGCTGCTTCCTGCTCCTTGCCGAGCAGCTTGCCGAAATAGGTCAGCTCTTCATGCGCATTCTTCAAATCGCCATATGGCACAATGACCGTTGGGGCAATCTGGCTGAGCGCCGCATAGCTGTCTGCATTGCCGGAGATAATCAAGTCGGGATTCAGCGCGATGATATTCTCCGGTGACATTTTACCGTATGTGCCGGTGTCGGCGACTCCTGTGAGGAATTCTTTGAAGTACATATTCTCCAGTGTAAGTCCGGGCGCACCGACCGGAATCGTATCCAGGGCAATCAAGCTGCCCAGATATTCCTCGGCAACAATCCGTTGCGGTGCTGCCGGTACCTCAATATCTCCATTCACAGTTGTCACAGTATGGAAAGCCGGAGCTGCGGTTGCAGCAGCCTTCTCTGGCTGAGGGGAGGAATCGGGTGTTCCGGTAGCATTAGCTGAAGCAGCACCACTGCTGGTATTAGAAGTGTTGTTTCCGCAAGCCGAGACGCTAAGAGTCAATGCCAGAAGCAGAGACAGGACCATCCAAGCCTTCGGGTGAATGCGGCGTGAACGTAAATACGGGATTTTCAAGATGCAGCCTCCTTAATGTAGAACGATTATCATTCTCAATAACACTTTACAGAGTTTGCTCTGATTAGACTATGGCTGAATGTGATGTCCGGCTATGTAAATTTATGATGTCAGCGCCTGCACCAGGACCTTCAGCTGAGCCTCGGAGGAGAGCGGGTCGAACCCGTAGAACATGCCAGGCTGATTCAGGTAATAGATTCTTCCGCCTGAAGATTCACCGATATAATGTTGCTGTACTGGGTGAAGAAAGCTCTGCAGCGGATCCAGTGCTTCAGCAGCCTCCCTACTAGAGGTAATGAAGATATGGTCAGCGGGGTAACGGGCGATGTTATGGAAGGCAATCTCCAGATAGCCCTGATCCAGCAGGCCCTCGGCAACGAGGCTAAGCGGCGGGCGGAAGCCAAGATCATGATACAGAATCTGCGTCCCGCGCCCGTAGCTGCTGCTGAAGCAGTAGGCCGTCTCTGCGCCAAGCTCCAGGACTATGGCAGTTCCACGGTCACCGATCCGCCGGTCCAGCAGCTGATTAGCCTGGTGACAATGCCAGTCATAGAGGCTTAGCCAGGCCTCAGCCTGCGGCTGACGCCCAGTCACCTCGGCAATCAGCCGGAATTGCTCCCGCCAGTCCATTTGCATGAAGGGAATCTCAATTACCGGTGCGACGGACAGGAGCTGCTTGCTCTTGTCAGGCAGGGAGTAGCTGATAATGACATCCGGCCGGGCAGACGATAGACGTTCGTATAGACCTGCGGAGCGGGTTCCTTCATCCGGCAGCTTCTTCCTGGAGGGAACGGGCTGCATGCTCTCCATCCAGGACGAATATACTCCCAGCCGGGGAACGACTTCGAGCGCATGGAGGCTGGCCGTATGATTGAAGTTCAGCGAGACTACAGATTTGCTCTTACGGTGATAGGCTGAAGGCGAAATTCCTACAACCTGCTTGAATTTGCGGCTCAAATAGGTTCCTTCGCTATAACCAACCTCAAGCGCCAGCGTACTCAGATTCGGGGCTCCTGTAAGGATACGCTGCTGGGCCTTACGGATGCGCAGCAGCGTTATATATTCATTGAAGGTCTGCCCGGTGAATTTGCGGAAGGCACGCGAGAAATGCTCCGGGGTAACTCCGGCAAGTCCGGCCGCCTGTTCTCTCGTCAAATCTTCATTATAATTAGACTCTATATGAAGTAGTACTCGGTCAATCCACTGAGCTTGCGGTTCTTTGTACTCGGCAGCACTATTGTGCAGCTCAGTGAGCAGCTCTGTGAACAGAGCTTGTAAGGCAAATGGCGTGCGCTGCTCCGGCTGGTTCCAGCTGCTAAGAAGCTGCACAGCAAGCGTGCTTACATGGGGAGGGCAGCTTCGGACCGGCAGATCATGGTTCAGCGGGCTGAAGGGCCGCCTGTTGCCGGAGATCACCGCGTATTCGATCCACACACCCTGCAGCTTATGGCTGCGGGGCAGCCTGATATCCACCGGACTGTCGCTGCACACCATATGACCGCCGGATAGACGGATACGTTCTCCATTTAGCCCGATGACTCCGCTTCCGCCGGTGACTACTACCAGGAATGAGGTGAAGGGGGGAATGGGATTTTCCCGGTTAAAGGAGGCTTGATCCAGTGCCGTTACATGTACCGGAATATAAAAGCTATGAGGAGTAGGCAATGAACTGCCGGCATTTCGCGTCTGCATGTTACAAGTCACTCTTTTCTTGGATGATAATCATTCTCAGTAATAGTATAACAGTCTTTCCTGCTATTGACGATCCTCGAATCGAAAGGTAAAGTTTAGGGTCAGAGACAAGCAGGGTATAGTTGTATTAGAGGGGGCGAAGAAGGCCATGACAACCTGGAATCTGCAAGGAACGGTCAGCCATTTGCTGATCTGTAACGGAAGTGACTGCAAGAAGCATAAGGGTGAAGAGGTAGCGGAAGCGATTGAGGATGAGATTACGAAGCAAGGGGCAGATGCGCTGATACATACAACAGTAACCCGCTGCAACGGAAGATGCTCGGATGCCTGTGTCGTGATCTCTTACCCGGAAGGCGTATGGTACAGGGATGTCACCCCTAAATCTGCTAAAAGCCTGGTGCGCAAGGTGCTGAAGGGAGAACAGCTCGAAGAGAATCTGCTCTATACGTATGAAGAAGGCTTCAAGGCCGCTACCCCCAAGGGTGCCAAAGGTAAGAAGAAGAAATGATAGTATAGCGATTAGTGCAGCCCGCCGCTGGAATTCTCCGGCCAAGGGCTGTTTATTTTTTCCAAGGGGAGCATTACAATAGATAGAAAAGTCTAAGCCGGATTCGTGCAGGATTGCTTCGGTACGGAGAGTGCACCGGAGGATCATCTGGGCTATGCCGCAGCGGTTACGGCATCCGGCAAGCTTCGTCTGTGGATCGACCGGGACCAGCCGGTGTCTATGGTTAATCTGGCCCATCAGTCTGCCAGGCAAGCGCGGATTAATGAAGTGTTCACTCCGCGTGAGTTCCGCAAGCACGGGTATGCGAGTGCGGCTGTAGCTGCCCTGTGTGCCGAGTTGCTCAGTAAGGGCGTGACGCCCATGCTCTACGCCGATGCTGCGAATCCCGATTCCAATAAGGTCTATCAGTCGGTGGGCTTCAAGCGGACCGGAAGCATTGTTGATTTGCGCTTTCAGTAAGGTTGTAATTATTAAGTCTATTACAAGGAGGAATGTCAAAGAATGCTGCAAGGAATGAAAATAATAGTGACCGGTGTTGCTTCAGGTATTGGTAAGGCCATTGTCAGACATAGTCTGGAGGCGGGAGCTGAGGTCATTGGTTGTGATCTGGATGGTCCCCGTCTGGAGGAGTTGAAGCACGAAGCCGCTTCGGATAAGCTCTACACTTACCGGCTGGATGTCGCCGATTACAGCGGGGTGGAGCACTTCTTCTCAGCCCTTCAGCAAGAGCATGCCGATGTGAGCGGGCTGGTCAACAATGCAGGGATCTATCTGGGCCGCAGCCTGCTGGATTATACACCGGAGGAGATCAACCGGGTGATGGATATCAATATCAAAGGGTATGTCTACTTCTCCCAGGCCTTCGGACGCATGCTGCTGGAGCAGAAGCAAAAGGGCGTCATCGTCAACATGTCATCAGTCTCCGGCCAGGAAGGCAGCTCCGATGCAGTATACGGTCTAACGAAGGCTGCTATTCTTGGCTTGACCAAGAGCTGCGCAATGAATTTTGCCCCTTTGATCCGCGTGAATGCAGTGGCTCCGACCATGGCGGACACCCCGATGATGGGACATATCCCCGCCTGGAGGCAGCAGGAATACCGGGAACACCAGTTAAATCCTGAGCCGCTGCTGGCAGAGGATGTTGCCGATACGGTGATTTTTATGCTGAGCAGCAGAGCCAGAGCTTATACAGGAGCCACCTTTGATATTAACAATGGCTGCTATTTGCGTTGATTGTCCCTGATTTGACTTGCAGCTACAGGGTTACTATGCTTATACATAGTGCAAATAATCACACTTAACAGGTAAGAGTTGCAGCTAGGGGGCGGCAGGATATGGATAGACGGCAGGTATGGCCGGATAAATTCAAGAAGTTTTTTCTGAACAACAAGTTTGTGGTGGGTCTGCTGATTGCGCTGCTGGTGGGCTTAACGATACTCGTATTCTCAAAGATTCCGTTTGTGTTCAAGCCGCTGTCTGTGCTTCTGCATACGGTGGCAGCGCCGCTGCTGCTCTCAGGGATCGCCTATTATCTGTTGAATCCGCTGGTGGACCGTCTGGAGAAGAGAAGCCGGGTGAAGCGGGCGTATGGCATTGTCATTCTGTATCTGATCATCATGGGGATCATTACCCTGGTTCTGCTTATGGTCATCCCGATCATCCGCACCCAGCTTATGGGCCTGATTGACAACTTCCCCGTCTACAGTGAGCAGATCCAGGAGGAATTCCTCCAGCTTACCGGCAGTGAACTGTTCAATAAGATTCAGTCGAGCGTAGGCACGGACCTTAGTGATATCACCAGCAAGGTGACGACCTGGGCCACAACCTTCCTGAATAATGCCGTCAGCGGCGTAGGCAGCTTCGTTGGAACACTGACCGAAATTGTGCTGGCTGTAGTGACTACGCCATTCATTCTCTTTTATCTCCTGCGCGACGGCAAAAGATTGCCCGACTATCTCATGAGACTCATCCCTACCGCACTGCGGCCGCAGTCCCGGATGGTTATGCAGGAGATGAATAACCAGATCGCATCGTATATCCGCGGCCAGATTATTGTCAGCTGTTGCATCGGAGCACTGCTCTATATCGGGTACCTGATTATCGGGCTGGAGTATTCGCTGGTTCTGGCGATCGTTGCCGCTTGTACGGCTGTAGTTCCTTATCTGGGGCCGGCCATTGCGATTACCCCTGCGCTGATCGTGGCGATGGTTACCTCACCGTTTATGCTGCTGAAGATGGTCATTGTCTGGACCGCGGTTCAACTGATCGAAGGGAAGTTCATCTCGCCGCAGATTATGGGGAAATCGCTGAGGATTCACCCGATTACGATTATTTTTGTGATTATTTTTGCCGGAAAAATGTTCGGTGTACTCGGTATCATACTGGCGGTTCCGGGCTACGCCGTGCTTAAAGTGGTAATGACCCATATCTTCCAGTGGTTCCGCTTCCGCTCCGGGCTCTACAGAGTCATTGAAGAAAAGACTGAGGAATAAAGCGAAAAGGAATGAGTGCAATGTCAGGACAACTGGTGAATACAGCTTATGGGCAACTGAAGGGAGAAGCGGGAAACGGCGTGAACGTGTGGCGCGGCATCCCGTTCGCTGCCCCGCCGCTCGGAGAGCTGCGCTTCCGGGCACCGCAGCCGCCGGAGTCCTGGAGCGGCGTACGGGAGGCCGTCAAGTTCGGACCGGTCAGCCTGCAGCCGGTCAGCACCAGCGGGACGCGGTTCGGTGGGACCACCCCGGTCTACGATGAAGATTGTCTATATCTGAATGTCTGGTCCCCGGCGGTAGCGGAGGCGACCGGGGCGCTGCCGGTGATGGTGTGGATTCACGGCGGCACCTTCGTTACCGGCGCAGGCAGCCAGCCGATGTTCGAGGGCAGCAAACTGGCTGTCTCCGGGAATGTCGTGGTGGTTACTGTGAATTACCGGCTGGGTCCGCTCGGGTTCCTGCATCTGTCTCCGCTGGGCGGAGGGCTGGGCAGTAACCTGGGGCTCCTGGATCAGATTGCTGCCCTGGAATGGGTGCAGCAGAATATCGCTGCATTCGGCGGTGATCCGGCGCGCGTCACGGTCTTCGGTGAATCGGCAGGAAGCATGAGCATTGCCGCGCTGCTGGCGATGCCTGCGGCGAAGGGACTGTTCGCCCGGGCTATTATGGAGAGCGGGGCGGCGCAGACGCTGAACGGGGAGCAGGGCGGGCAGATTGCCGCCGCATTGCTAGCCGAGCTGGGCCTTCAGCCCGGCAGCGGTACACAGCTGTTGCATAAGCTCCCGGCCGGAGAGATTATGGAAGCCGCAGGCCGGATGGCGTACAAGCTGTCCGGAGACTCGATGAATATGTTCTTCCAGCCGGTCGTTGAGCCGGGAACCCTGCCGGTTGAGCCGGTACAGGCCATTGCGGCTGGAGCCGCCAGCGGCATTCCTGTGCTGATCGGAACGAATCTGCATGAAGGCAATCTGTTCTTCCGCGAGGGGCAGAAGGCCGATAATTTCGAGCAATCGCTCAAAGCGCTGGAGCAGCTGATGGGAGTGGACGACCTCTCCGAGCTGACCTCGGATTACAGCCATACCTGGGAAGGACAGGCGGAGGTGCTGACCGACCTGTTCTTCTGGGCCAGCTCGATTTCGTTCGCGGAGAAGCAGCAGGGACATGCCCCCGTCTGGATGTACCGCTTCGACTGGACGGTGCCCGGGCATCCGCTGCTGGAGAAGGCCATTCACGGGGCGGAGATTCTGTATGTCTTCAACAACCTCCCGCTGCTGAAGCAGTACGGCCTGAACGTGACGCCGGAGATGGAGGCAGTGGCCGAGGCAATGCAGACCGCCTGGACAGCCTTCGCCCATGGTGGAGATCCGGCAGCGCCGGGACTGGACTGGCCGCAGTACACACCGCAGACGCGGGCAACCATGATATTTGACCAATCCTCGGGCGTGGTGAATGACCCGGACGGGGAGAAGCGCAGACGGATTTTTGAGTATTATACGGGATAAGTTTACAAATGCAGCCCTCGCCGGAGGAATACCTCCGGGAGGGCTGCTGCCTGTGTGGGGGCCGGAATGTAAGTGGAAATCCGGACACAATGGGCAGGCGCGGGGCGCGTGGACCAAATGTAATCGAAAAACCGATTACAATGGGCAG
>NZ_ASPX01000066.1:0-9774 GCF_000517965.1 Paenibacillus sp. FSL R7-277 | reverse complement strand
AAAAACCGATTACAATGGGCAGGCGCGGGGCGTGTGGACCAAATGTAATCGAAAAACCGATTACAATGGGCAGGCGCGGGGCGCGTGGACCAAATGTAATCGAAAAACCGATTACAATGGGCAGGCGCGGGGTGCGTGGGCCGAATGTAGGCGAAAAACCGATTACAATGGGCAGGCGCGGGGCGAGTGGACCAAATGTAATCGAAAAACCGATTACAATGGGCAGGCGCGAGGCGTGTGGACCAAATGTAATCGAAAAACCGATTACAATGGGTGAGCGCAGCGGCGTGCGGCCGGATGTATGCGGAAAACCGAATACAATGGGCAAGCGCAGGCACCAGCATCCTCTTACCCCATTAGGATGCTGGTGTTCTGCTTATTTTACCGGAGTATATCCGGTCTTCTCAACCAGCTCCTGGCCCTCGGCAGACAGAATCCAGTCCAGGAACGGTTCAATGTTCGGGTTGGTGCTGCCGGCCGTTACAGCATAGAATTCCACGGCGAGCGGGTATTCGCCGCTGCGGATGGTCTCCTTGGAGGGCGGCACCTGATCGATAGCCAGCAGCTTGATCTCATCGCTGGCATTCATCTGTGAGGCGTAGAACAGAAAGCTGAAGCCGAGCGCGTTATTGAAGTTGCGGTAGCTGGCGGTGAGGCTGATAATCCCGCTCATCACATCCGCGACATTCTCCTTCGGGGGAGCCATCAGCTGGCGGTCCTCCATGATTTTTTGCAGCTTGGTCTGGCTGCCGCTGTTCTCTGCACGCTGAAAAGCACGGATAGACGCCTTCTTGCCGCCAACCTCCTTCCAGTTCGTGACGGTGCCGGAATAGATATCCTTAATCTGCTCTACCGTTAAGCTGTCCACCGGATTGCGCTTGTTGACGAAGAAGACGAACGCTTCGCGCCCGATCGGGGTGAGCTTCAGTTCACGACCTGCCAGCTTCGCCTGCTTCGTCTGGGCCAGCGAAGGGGCGGCGGCAAAGATAATATCAGCATTCCCGGCGATCAGACGCTTGTAAGCCTCGGAGGTGCTGGTGCACAGGACGAGATCATTTCCGGTCAGCTCAATGCTGGAATTGTATGTATCCTGCGGATACACGGCTTGGGCAAAAGCGGAATACAGCGGATACAGCGCAGTTGCACCATCCAGACGAGGCAATTGCTCCGTAAGCTGATAGGACGCCTTGTGATCGAGGGAAGCAGCTTTGCTGTTCGCCTCAAAGGGGGCGTACTCAAACAGGTCGACCTCCGGCTCCCTCACTTCCGCAAGGCTGTTCACATACGCTTGTCTGATCTCATGGCCTACGGCTGCCAGCACACAGATTCCGGCAAAAGCAGCCAGGAGCATCCGGCGTAGCTTCCTGCTGAACAAGCCGAAGATGCTGAGTATGGAGAATACAGCCAGCCCTGAAGCAACGACCAGGACAAGTGGGCCGTAGAACAGCATCCCTCCGGTAAAAGAGACAATAAAGTAAGTAATAAAGCCGCTAATGGCAAGGCCGGCCAGAGCAAAGATGGAATACAGCAGATTGGTCGGAAAGCTTCTTTTCATGATGACCTCCAAATAAAATCTCTATAATGGGTATGATTAATGCTCATACTATAGTGTATCGCAAGCCGCCGTTTCTGCCAAACGAACCAGAACCTGGATACGGTACGCAGATTTGCTTGGCAGAATGATTGTTTTAATGATTATTTAATGAAATATAATGATTATTTTCATAAAAAGCTGGACGAAATGAAGAATCAGAGGTATTCTGGGATTGTGAAAATAATAACAGAATACAAGATTCTCGGGGTAAGGTGAAATTCCTGACCGGCGGTGATGTTCGTGAGAACTAAGCCCGCGACTCGTTACTCTATCACAAGAGGAAGCGACTGATCTGGTGACAATCCAGAGCCGACGGTAAAGTCCGGATGGGAGAGGATCATAAGATAAAGGCAGGCGGGTCTATTCCGTATGTCTTTATTGATAACGCCCCCGATGTTTGTCCTGTTCTCAGGACTCACGGGGGTTTTTGGTCTCTATCGAGGGTTTGTATCGACAAGGAGAATGAAAGATGAGTAATGTATCTGCTTCATCCCAAGGCGTGCGTACCGCACCGGTGCGCAGCGGATTCTGGCTGGTGGTTCTGGGGGCGGCCTTATGGGGAGTTGACCCGCTGTTCCGTATTATCCTGCTGAAATCCCTGACTTCGTCCCAGATTGTACTGCTTGAGCATGTTGTGCTCTTCCTGGTTGCCGCTCCAGTAATGTGGCGCAATCGCGCAGAGCTGAAGGGTGTCCGTCTGCGCCAGGCCGCAGCGCTGCTCGTGGTATCGTGGGGCGGCTCAGCCGTAGCGACCATTCTGTTCACCAAGGCCTTATCCAGCGGAGACTTCAATGCCGTGCTGCTGCTCCAGAAGCTTCAGCCCTTGTTCGCCATTGGTCTTGCCGCTGTTATTCTAAAAGAACGCCTGCCGCGCAATTTCGCACCGCTGCTTATTGTTGCGCTGGCCGGGACGTACCTGCTGACCTTCGGCTGGACGATTCCCTTCGGCCATGTGAACAGCTTCATGGGCGTAGGAAGCCTGATGGCGCTGGGCGCTGCTGCTTTGTGGGGCGGCTCTACAGTCATGGGCCGTTATCTGCTGGGCTCAATGAAATATGAGACAGTAACCTCACTGCGCTTCATTCTGGCGCTCCCGTTGCTGTTCGTAATTACAAGTATGGAAGGCGCCCCGTGGCAGATGAGCGGCGGAGTCAGCGGCTCGGCGGCAGTTGCCATTAACCTGCTGCTGCAGGCGCTGCTGCCCGGACTGCTCAGCATGCTGCTCTACTACAAGGGACTGAATACGACCAAGGCTTCGGTAGCAACCCTGGCCGAACTCAGCTTCCCGATGACCGGTATTCTGATTAACTGGGTCGTCTATCAGCAGCTTGTAACCTTGCCGCAGATTGTCGGCTTCGCGCTGATCTGGACGGCGCTGTTCTTTATCTCCAGTCAGCAGAGGGATCAGCTGCAGCCGGCCAAACAGAATTAACTTCATAGCGCTACAGTCTGAGGGGACATACCCCAGGACCTGGCGTAACATACAGAGAGGATGTTCCTACACGGCCGCGCCGTCCGGGAACATCCTCTTTGTTGTATAGGCAGACTCGGGGCAGGGGGGCCGCCGCTGGAGTGATTTTATTTCACATATGGAGTGACCTTAATGCTTTTGTACCCAAGCTCCTTAAGCTGCGCTGGTGCGATATACAGTCTGCTTGCCGAATTGAAGCTGTTAACAGGGGTGAGGACTGCGTGATTGCTACCGTTTGTAATTTTATAGATGTAAGCCGCAGAAGGGTCGCCGGTTGCGCTAATGTTCATGACTTCGATGTTCCAGCCGAGGGCCGCTGCAAGCGGCTTCACCGGTATCCACTCTTGTCCGCCCTTAGTGAATATGGTGGATACATCCACACTTTTTCCGTCCAGATTCAGGTTGTGTTCATAGGCTAAGGTGATCGGCATCTCCGTGACAGGCAGCTCTTTCAGCAGCATCCCCTTAGGGAATGTGACTTCCGGTCTTGAAGATGGAGCAGCAGGGAACAAGGCTTCAAGCTCGCGGGCATCCTTGACCAGCCGTGACGATCCGTCCTTTAGATTATAGATCCAAGGGAGACGTTTGGGCTCGTTTTTGACATATTGCAGCAGTCCCTTCGACAAGTTCCAGTTGTTCAAGGTCCCCCTCAGCAGCTCCTGCCGCTTCCCGGTGGACGGATCGTACGTACTGATCACATTCTGCCTGGCAGCCTCATTATATCCGCTCTCAAGCAGCGTATGCTGGTTGATCCACCAGGCATTGTAGTACCGCTGAGTAGCATAATAGACAGATACTTTTCCAGTCGCCGTATTTTTCAAATACTGATCACCGAATTTCGCGATATAGCCGTCCGGCTGCCGTTCATAACGGGAACGCTCCAGAACACCCCAGCGGCCATCAGGAGAGAGGGCGTATTCGCTTTTGCGCATAATGGACTGGCTCTGCGTATCGTAGACATAGGCTTGCTCCGGATCATCCATCCCCGTCAATTGCAAGTTCCCGCTGTCACTCTTCCGGAAATGTTGAAAAGCCTCCGGCCATTTACTATATGTCCCATCCGGCTGCCGGGCAATGACAGCATTGATGAACCGGTTCCCGTCCAATTGACTCACCGAATACAGCTGGACGTTGCTGTTCTTGCTGGTATAGGAATCGTATACCTCGATCTTCTCGGCTGCATGTGCTGTGAGCGGCGCAGCGAATGCCAGAAGCATCGATACAGAGAGAACTATCCGTAAGGAGTGGTGCAATGCTTGTCTCATATGAACTTCCATCCCTTCTGTGTAAATAACTGTAACTATAGACGGCCCTGAGGCAGGAAAAGTTTCGGTGGTCCTGCGTAAGTCACGATGAATTGCGGAGGAGAAGAGTAAAAATAAGCCTTTTTTCCCATACTACCCTTATTCTTGCCGTAGGACCGCATCACACCTGAGCTTAAGGAGGCCCGCAGATGAACACTGATTCCCCGGCTACATGCATATATATCCAGCTTAAGAACCGGGTGACGGTGCCCAAGGGCAAGGGGGTGCTGCTGCGCGATGTCGCTTATCTGATCACTGATCCGCAGTGGCGGGAGCCGCTCTATACACTGCTTTTGCTTCAGCCCAAGGAGAGTGACGGTAATCTGATCCTGGTTGATCTGCTGACCGTCATTCCCCGGATTCAGGAAGTGTACCCCGATGCGGAAATTCAGCCGATTGGCGAAGGCCGCACCATTGTACAGATTGAAGGTCCGTCTACGGCTGCTAAACCTTCTATAGCCCTGTTCGTGCTGGTCTGGCTGCTGCTGTTCTTCGGCTCGGCGCTGACGATTATGAATTTCCATGCCGATGTCAGCATGCTGGAGGTACAGATCCGGATTGTGGAGATGCTGACCGGCCGCAGGGACGAGCATCCTTATCTGTTTCAGATCGCCTATTCGCTGGGCATCGGGCTTGGAATGGTGATTTTTTTCAATCATTTGTTCAAAAAGAAATGGAACGAGGAGCCGACTCCCCTTGAGGTGGAAATGTTCCTGTATCAGAAGAATATCGATCAATATGTAATCAACGAGGAGTACCGCAAAATGAAACGCCGCAGGGACGAGGCGCCCGGCAGCCGGGAGGGGAGCACATGACCGCACCAATGTCACTCGGACTTCATCTGCTGCTTGGGATTGCCGGGGGAATCGCAGTGGGCGGCGGGGTGATTGCGCTATTCGTAGTGCTGGATATCATCCCCCGGCTGGCACAGCTCACCTCCTCCTATGACAAGGTTCACTGGTATGAGGGAGCGATGGTCGGCGGTTCCCTGCTGGGGACGGTGAGCGATTTCTGGAACTGGAAAATGGCGGCCGGCCCGCTGATTGAGCTGGGGGTCGGCCTGTTCAACGGCATATTTATCGGCATGCTGGCGGCGGCTCTGACGGAGGTGCTGAATGTCCTGCCAATCCTGGCTAAACGTCTGCATATGACCCATCTGCTGCTTGGTCTCTTAATGGCGATGGTATGCGGCAAGGTAGCGGGGTCGTTGTTCGACTTTTTTGTATATCAACAGTAAAGGGGGCTGGGGAGTGAGGTATATTCACAGCGGTGATCAGATAGAGACGGATCAAAAGAAGGACCGTTCTGCGCAGCAGAAATCGCCGGAGAAAAAGGCGCCGGAGCAAGAAGATCAACCGGCTGCGTCCCAGAGCGGCAAGGGTCAGGAGCTGGAGGCGTCGGCGGAGCTGGGCGCGGTGACGGAGCAGAAGCCGCCGGAGCAGGAAGAGCAACCGGCTACATCCCAGAGCGACATAGGACAGGAGCTGGAGGCGTCGGCGGAGCTGGGGGCGGTGACGGGGCAGAAGCCGCCGGAGCAGGAAGAGCAACCGGCTGCATTCCAGAGCGGCAAGGGTCAGGAGCTGGAGGCGTCGGCGGAGCTGGGGGCGGTGACGCGCCCGATTGAAGGCGGGCAGGAGAGCCCGTCGGGCCTGGATGCTCCGCCAGATAGTGGCGGGGACGGGAATGAAGCGGCCCGGGGGGCGAGTCATGGAGAAGCTGGCGGCGGTCAGAGTGCTGCGGCTGGAGAAGGTGAGGATAGCAGCGGTAAGAACGCTGCATCTGGAGATGGCGGGGCTGTCGGCGGGAAAGATGCTGCGGCTACAGATAATGAGGCCAGTCCCGGGGATGATCCCGCATCCGAGAACGGAGACGGTCAGGAATCGTCCGGCGGAGGAATCAAAGGGTTCTTCAGCAGTATGTTCGGCGACGATGCCGGGCCGGAGGAAGCATCTGCGGAATCCGGTACGGGAGACCAGGCAGCAGACGATTCGCAGCAGGGAACACAATGTGCAGAAGATTCTGCCTCCGCCGGTTTTGCAGGCCCGGAATCAGCAGATTCCGAAGGTGCGGGTGCACCCGAGCAGACCGGAGCTGCACAGGCAGGGACAGATCATTCAGGAACGGATCATTCAGCTGCGGATTCCGGCGCGGGACAGGGAGCCTATGAAGACGGCAGAGGACAGTCACAGGATATGGAGACCTCGGACGAGTTGGGGGCTCAGACGCAGGATAAGAGCCATAAAGGCTTTTTTGCCAAATTATTTGGAGATGATGAAGAGCCTGAGGATCAGGAGGACGGTCAGGAAGCTGGTCAGCCCCAGCAGCCGAAGCAGTCTACCCCCAAGCAGTCCGCCCCTAAGAAGTCCAAAGCCGGCCAGGGAGCGGATTCTGCAAGCAAGTCCAATGACCCTCTGCAGCAAAAACGTGACAATGAACGCTCTGACTCCCTGGAGCAGTCGATTACTTATTGGCAAGGCAACGACAAGATCCCGCAATCCCTGGCTGATGCGAAGAATACACTGACCGAGGTACTTGGGCTGGGCTCCTCCTTCGATATTGTGTTCAGGGAAATGTCCTTCGGCGGGAAAAGTGCGGCGCTGCTCTGCATCAGCGGCTTCGCCAAGGATACGATTATCGATGAAATTCTGAAGCGCCTGACGTATCTGACCCCCGAAAATGTATCGGCAGATGTACTCGCCAGCTTCATGAGTGAATATATTCCCCATGTCCAGGTGGAGAAAGGCGAGTTGTTCAGCGAGAGCATCAACAAAGTGTTAGCCGGCATGAGCGCGTTCTTCATTGAAGGGGAATCGCAGGTTATCATCATGGATACCCGTTCGTATCCTTCCCGCAGCCCGGATGAGCCGTCGATTGAGCGGGTGGTCCGCGGATCGCGGGACGGCTTCACAGAGACGCTGCTAAGCAACGTGGCTCTGGTTAGAAGACGTATCCGCGACCCTGGGCTGAAGCTGGAGATGCATCAGATTGGACGGCGGACCCGGACAGATGTCTGCTTAGCTTACATCGATGATATCGTGGATAAGACCCAGGTGCAGGCCGTTACGGACAAGCTGAAAAGCGTCAATCTCGACGGCATTCCCCTGGCGGACAAGCAGCTGGAGGAAGCGATTGTCGGCGGCGGCTGGAACCCCTATCCGCTGGTCCGTTATTCGGAACGGCCGGATATTGTCGCTTCCCATCTGCTGGAGGGTCGGGTGGTTGTGTTTGTCGATACTTCCCCGAGTGTCATGGTGCTGCCGACGACGTTTTTTGATCTGTGCCAGCATGCGGAAGAGAACCGCCAGACGCCTTTTATGGGAACCTATCTCCGCTGGGTCCGCTTCATCGGGATTTTTGCATCGATGTTCCTGCTTCCGCTGTGGATGCTGATGGTTCTCCATCCGGAGCTGAAGCCCGGCATGCTTGATTTCATCGGTCCGCAAAAATCAGCCAATCTCCCGCTCATTGCCCAGTTCCTGATCGTTGAGCTGGGGGTAGACCTGCTGCGGATGGCTGCAGTGCATACACCGACGCCACTCGGCTCCGCGATGGGGCTGATCGCTGCCATTCTGGTGGGTGATATCGCCGTACAGACCGGGCTGTTTGTCAATGAAGTGGTGCTCTATATGGCGGTGGCCTCTATCGGGATGTTTGCAACGCCGAGCTACGAGCTGGGGCTGGCCAACCGGATTGTCCGGCTTGCGCTGCTGCTGGCGGTGGCTGCTTACGGCATCCCCGGCTTCATGATCGGGACGACGCTGCTGGTGGTGCTGCTGACCACGCACCGTTCGTATAATTCTCCTTACATGTGGCCGTTTATACCATTTAATGCAAAAGCCATGGCGGAGATCCTCCTGCGTCAGCCGGTGCTCAGCTCCAAAACAAGGCCATCCTTCAACAAAACAAGAGATAGCACCCGGATGCCTGAGCATAAGGATGCCCCGCGCAAGTCGTAGGAAAATACAAATCAACTGCAAAAAAGTCCATTCAATGGTGTTCCCTCTGTCTGTTATACTGAATATACTGAACAGCCCCGCAATAAGCCGTATCTGTATTCTGAGCATCTGTTTCAGGAACGCATCGGGGCCCCAAATCATATACTAGACAGGGTGGAACGGATGATTCCACAGAAATTGGAGGACTGCGCAATGTTTTTACACGGGACGAGCCGAATCAATGATGCAGGGCATTTGGAGATCGGCGGATGTGATGTAACCGAATTGAAGGCGGAGTATGGGACACCGCTATATATAGTGGACGAGCAATTGGTCCGCCGCCGCTGCCGCGAGTACATGGAGGCGTTCACAGCTTCCGGTCTCGGGTTCCAGGTGGCTTATGCCAGCAAGGCGTTCTCGACAATGGCGATGTGCCGGCTTGCGGATGAGGAAGGTCTGTCGCTGGATGTGGTCTCCGATGGAGAGCTGTATACTGCGCTGCAAGCCGGTTTCCCGGCGGAACGCATTCATTTCCACGGCAATAATAAGACACCGGATGAGATTGAGATGGCGATCGATGCAGGGATTGGCTGCTTTGTCGCTGATAATCTGGTGGAGCTCCGTCTGCTTCAGTCCATTGCCGCCCGCAGAGAAGTGACTGTTAATATTCTGCTGCGCGTTACGCCTGGAGTGGAGGCTCATGCCCATCATGCCTACGCATCGACAGGACAGACCGACTCCAAATTCGGCTTCGATATCGGCAACGGCTCGGCCCGTGAAGCGGTCAGCCTGGCTGACAGCCTGGCTAATCTGAACCTGCTCGGCGTGCATTCGCATATCGGGTCGCAGATTTTTGAGACCGAGGGCTTCCAGCTTGCCGTTGAACGTATTGCCGAGTTCACCCGTACCGTCAAGGAAGAGCTGGGAATCTCCTTCCCTGTAGTCAACCTGGGTGGAGGCTTTGGAATCCGTTATGTGGACGGCGATACGCCGCTGCAGGTGTCCGAATATGTCGCAGCCATCACAGATGCAGTGAAGACCCACTTCGCCGGCATTAACGATTCGCTGCCGCAGATTTGGGTAGAGCCGGGCCGCAGTATCGTAGGGGATGCCGGAACGACTCTGTACACGGTTGGAACCAGCAAGGAAATTCCGGGAGTGCGCAAATATGTAGCTGTTGACGGCGGCATGACAGATAATCCGCGTCCGGCCCTGTATGAATCCAAGTACGAAGCGCTGTTGGCAAGCCGTGCGACTGAGCCTAACGTGGAGAAGGTATCCATCGCCGGCAAATGCTGTGAGAGCGGCGATATGCTGATCTGGGACGTTGAGCTGCCTAAGGTGGAGAGCGGCGATCTTCTGGCTGTGGCCTGCACAGGCGCGTACAATTACTCCATGGCCAGCAACTACAACCGTATCCGCCGTCCGGCGGTGGTGTTCGTGCAGAACGGGCAGAGCGATCTGGTTGTA
>NZ_ASPX01000065.1:0-90197 GCF_000517965.1 Paenibacillus sp. FSL R7-277 | reverse complement strand
GGATTCCAAAAAAAGCCGTTACGAAATAAGAAGACTATAGGGTTGTGCTATAGCGGCAGGCGGGAAGACTTCCCGCTTGCTTTGCTTTGTGCCCCGTTTCATAGTAAACTAATAAACGTGTTCTACATCTGTCATTTCGAAAGGGGTCATTTACATATGGCTAAGCAAGCGAAAATTACACTCGAAAACGGCGGCGTCGTGCTGATCGACTTGTTCGATCAGGATGCGCCTAATACAGTAGCAAACTTTGAGAAGCTGGCAAAAGACGGTTTCTACAACGGATTGTTGTTCCACCGCGTGATTCCAGGCTTCGTAGCACAAGGCGGCTGCCCGAACGGAACAGGCACCGGCGGTCCTGGTTACACCATCAACTGCGAGATCAACCCGAATAAGCACGAGCGCGGCTCCCTGGCTATGGCCCATGCCGGCAAGAACACAGGCGGAAGCCAGTTCTATATCGCTTACGCTCCACAGCCGCACCTTGACGGAGTACACACAGTATTCGGTAAAGTGGTTGAAGGCATGGATCTGGTAGACGCTTTCAAAGGCCGCGACAAGATGACGACCGTTGAAATTGTAGAAGCTTAATACTAGCATTCTGTAGACGCTATAGGGGGAGGTTCTTCTCTTCCACAGGCATCGCCGAAGCACCCGGCTGGGTAATCCGAGGCCACTGAAAAACTACCTATTCCGCGAAAATACCAACATTTTAGGGGGTCAAATATGATCCCCGAAATGCGAAACGAGCCTTAGAAGCGATTCTAGCGGCTCGTTTTTTTTGACGTTTTTAAAAAAGAGACTTTTTCAGTGGCCTCGGGTAATCCAGCCGGGTGCTTTTTGCCGTACGGAGAATTGTACGAATATTAGTTGGATTTCTTCCACTTGCTCAGGAGCTGAGGAAGGCTTGTCAGGAAACAGTTGGAAAAACAGCACTTAAAATGCTGCAAATCGAACAGAGTGGAGTGAATACACAAAATTAAATGACGTTTATCCAATTAATTTCCTCGAAAGCTCCAAATCATCCGAAACAAGATACGTTATTCCAACTAATATGCCCCTGAATCCGCAGAAAGTGGGCGCGAGGCAGGAATGAGGAGCACAAGTGCCCCTGAATCCGCAGAAAGTGGGCGCGAGGCAGGAATGAGGAGCACAAGTGCCCCTGAATTCGCAGAAAGTGGGCGCGAGGCAGGAATGAGGAGCACAAGTGCCCCTGAATCCGCCGAAAGTCGGCACGAGGCAGGAATGAGGAGCACAAGTGCCCCTGAATCCGCCGAAAGTCGGCACGAGGCAGGAATGAGGAGCACTAATGCCCCTGAATCCATCCCCTCCGTTTACCTGCCAAGTTTCCCGCGGGCTGCGGCACGGCGGGCGGTGTACAGCTCCGGCAGCTTGAAGAAAATCAGGAACATCAGGAGGAAGATGACGAAGGCGAAGGCTTCTTCAACCAGCAGATAGTAAGGATAAGGGCCGAAATAGTCCAGTACCGAGAACGTGCTGGGCTTGTGCATCAGGAACATATAGTTGGAGTCCAGCAGGACATTGGCGGCGTAGACGCACGCGGCGACAAGGTTCAGGCAGAGCATGGTGAAGAATAGCGAGCGCCAAGTGGGCTTATACCCTTCGACCCAGGTCATGTACAGGGATGCAAGTATGATCGACCCGTGGGCGATGAAGAACAGCAGGAAGCGGAAATGCGGAAACGGATAGACCAGATTAGGGGTAAGCAGGGCAATGAATGCACCGCCGATTCCGGCAAAATATAGAAAGCTGTACAGCAGTCTGCTGCGCGTGAGCAGCATCACGACCGACAGGAGCAGGGTAATTCCGCATAGTTCCAGCGGCAGGGAGGAGCTTCGGCTCCAGCTGTCATGGGACAGATACCAGACATGCAGGCCTCCCTCAGAAGCAGCCAGCAGCAGGATCAGCAGCAGGCGTACGCCTAACCGCAGGCCGGACCGGCTGCGGAGGGCGAAGCGGGCCCCAAAGAGCGCCAGGCAGCATAGAGCAATAATAGCCAGGGCAACGAGATGGGAGACGGAGAGCATGACGAAATCACTGTCACGGGCACGGTCCCAGAATAAAGTTCGGTTCACTTGGAATCTCTCCTTGAGTCCTGAAGTAAGGGTTGCATAATAATTTCTTTAATTTTAACCATTTCTGATTCTAAAGTTCTACTCTTAGGTGATATAAGTATATATCGTCTGTAGTGGGCAGAAAAGTCAGGTTTACTAGTTTATTTACATAAGATGGACTCTTAGCCCGTATACATAACGAAACTTCAGGTGGAGTGTGTCCTTACCGGTGCGTTCAGCAGCCATCTTTTTAGCAGGTATGCTTCAAATCATTCAATCGAAAGAACGGGGGCTTATGGGAAATGGTGAAAAAAAGAACAAGCCTGGCAGTGATCCTGGTCATGTTATTTGTGCAATTGGTCTCAGGGCTGGGCTTCACCCGGCAGGCTACAGCGGCGGCCATTGAACAGGACCGGGACATTATTACGAGCGTATTCATGGCGGTATATGGTCCGGATGGACAGACGGTGACAGGCAGTGTGTATGATGTGGATTCCACCGTGAGGCTGGACTATACCTGGTCGCTTCCTAACGGCCACGGCTATAGCCAGGGAGACACTTTTGCTTTCCAGCTTCCCGAGCAGTTCCAGCTCTTCAATGACATTCAGGGCGGACTGGAATCGGACGAAGGGACGGTAGGCACATTCACGGTCAGCCAGGCTACCCATCAGGTGGTGATGACCTTCAATGATTACATCGAGAGTCATGCCAATGTGCAGGGGACCTTACGTATTAATACCCAATTTGATAAAAAAGTGATCAGCGGCAGCACCGTCCAGCAGATTCTATTCCCGGTGAACGGCGGAGTCCAGACGGTTACGGTATCGTTCAAGCCCACTGTAGGCTCGACGATTACCAAGAAGGGAATCTCCAGCGGCTTCAACGCGGATCATATTGACTGGACCGTCGATGTGAACAAAAGACTGGAGCCGGTAAGCGGCGCTGCTGTGACCGACCCGATTCCTGCCGGGCTGGCACTGGACAGCACGGTTACACTTGCCGTTTACCAGCTGAATGTTCAGCTTGACGGCACAGTTATGCAAGGCCAGCCGGTAGACAGCAGCAAATATACTGCCGGCGTCTCCGGCGGGACGCTGAAGCTTCAGTTCACGGACCCTGTGATTACAGGGGCATACCGTATCGCTTATACCACGCAGGTAGTGAGTGATAACTTGTCCAGCTTCACCAACCAGGCAACCTTCACAGGGGACGGCCGTGATCCGGTAAGCGCATCGGATACAGTAGTCATTGAACGAGGCGGCAGCCTTAACAAAAAAGTCGTCCGTTATGACTGGGGCACTCAGACCATTAACTGGGCTATCGAATACAACTACAATAACCGGACGATCTCCCCGGAGAACGCGGTGTTGACGGATGTGTTCAACAGCTCCCAGGTGCTCCTGGAGAACTCGGTGCGGATCTATCCGGTTACGCTGAATGCAGCCGGAGAAGCTGCTAAGGGCACGGCTCTGAATGCAGGCAGTGATTACACAGTAACACCAGCTAGCGGCGAATCCGGCAACGGATTCAGACTGGAGTTCAAGAATACGGTGAAATCGGCTTACCTGATCGAATATACGACCAAAGCCGCAGACCGTGTGTTTGGCGATACGAAGATTACCAACACTGTCTCTGACAGTACCTATAGCAGCAACGCTACTCAACTGATCCGGCCTATTATTATCTATAAGAATCTGTCCGGGGTGGATTACAACAAACACACGACAGACTGGAAAATCACGTTCAACGGTGACAATTATCCAATGAACGAAGTAGTGGTTACCGACAGCTTCCCGCAGGGAGGACAGAAGTACATCTCAGGTTCACTGGTGGTCCGTACTCTTTCCGGCACAGTGATCCCTCCATCGGCTTATACCCTGATTGTGAATTCACCGGCACAGCCTAACAAAGGCTTCCAGGTGAAGTTCAACGCACCGGTTACAGGTACTTATACCATTAGTTATCAGACGGAATTCAGCAATGACTGGCTTACCGGCAATACGAATGATTTCATCAACGTGGCCCGGATTGACTGGAAGGACAGCCAGAACAATCCACAGTGGACTGAAGCCAGCGGGAAGTTCATTCCTAATTCCGAGGTGAAGAACAACGGGTTCAAGTCAGGAACGTATGACGCTTCTGCCAAAGAGCTGACCTGGACCGTAGGCATCAATTACAACAGCAAATCCATTGCCGATCCTGTAGTGACGGATGTACTGGGTGACGGACAGTCTCTGGTACCTGGCTCACTTAAGGTATATAAGATGAATATTGCCAAGGATGGAACGCATAGCCCAGGCGCTGAGGTGGACGGCAATGAGTTCAGCTATAGCGTGGGAAGCAGCAATGAGCTGAAGGTTGATTTTGACACAGCGATTAATTCGCCTTATTACATCGTATTCAAGACCAGCCTGGCCGGACAGCTAATCGGAACCAAGGTAGCCAATACAGCGAACCTGCTGGATGGCACGAAGAAGGTATCGAAGGATCTGAAGGCCAGCGTAGATATCCCGCACGGGGATGAATATGTGTTCAAGGACGGCGCGCAGAACGGAGATAAGCTGAACTGGACCATTGCGATCAACCGCACCCAGTCCCATGTAAAAGATGCCGTGATCACCGATGTGCCAAGCACGAATCAGATCCTGCTGCCGGACAGCTTCCAGCTCTACCGTACGGTTACGGCCGTGAACGGAGAGGTCACGAAGAGCGGCCCTCCGCTGGTGAAGGATACCGATTACAGCTTGACGATCAGCGCAGATGCACAGGGCAGACAATCCTTCGTCTTAAGCTTCCCTGGTGACATCCATTCCGCTTATGTGCTGGAATATCAGTCGCTGATCGTTGCGAACACTGGCGATAAGCTGGTTAACTCTGTGAGCTTCAGCGGCAATAACGTCAAGCTTATCACCAAGGAGACGACCAAGGAGATTATCGTAGGAGTGTCCAGCGGTTCGGGAACAGGCAGCGGCGTCAGAGGGACGCTTAATGTCTTCAAGCTGGAAGCAGGCAATGTTGCAAAACCGCTGGCCGGAGCTACCTATGAGCTATACCGCCTGAACGGAAATGACCGGGTGCTGGTGAATACCCGCACTACAGATGCAGCAGGCATCGCGGCGTTTAACAATCTGTGGCTGGGCAGCTATGTCCTGATTGAAACAATAGCACCGCAGGGCTATGTGCTTGATTCCACCGAGCATCCGGTGACAATCGGCTCATCGGCCGTGCTGAATCTTACCTTGTATAATAAGCTGGCGGAGCAGCCAACGCCGACCGTGACACCCACGCCGACTGTGACTCCTGTGCCGACTGAGACACCTGTAGAGACTACAGTTCCGACTACAGTTCCATCGCCGGTGCCTACAGATTCTACGGGGCCAGAGGCTACACCTGTTCCGACATCACCTACTGGAGGTCCGGTATTTACTCCGGTTCCCACACCTGCCGGTACATTCGAACCGGGAGTCATTATCGATGATCCGCAGATTCCTGCAGGACCAGGCTTGCCGGGAACTCCGCAGCCCTCGGCTCCGGCAGCAACTGTGACTCCAGGACCGGTAGCACCTGAAGTGGTGACGCCAATCGACGATAATATCCCGCTGGGCAATCCGGAAGTAGATGTTGAAGACGATCCGGTTCCGCAAGGGACGGTCTCGGGTACAAACGACGGCAGCGGCAGACTGCCGCAGACCGGCGAGAGCAGCCCGCTGCCGATCTACCTGACGGGTGCAGGCCTGATTCTGGGCGGCTTCATCCTCAGCCGGGTATTCCGCAGAACACGCAAGCAGGACTAGGCAGAATTAGAGCAGCAGAATAAGGGTACAGCAGGTACGGGGACGCTCAGCGTTCCCGTACCTTTTTGGAATATATAGCGGCTGTATCGCAAACTATATACCGTTTATACATTTTTCTGCCTGCAGGTTGCTATAAATGCTATAATAATTTCAAATTCAAAGTTTCGGAGGGATGGTTCGTCATGTGGAAGGAATTCAAAAGCTTCGCCATGAAAGGGAATGTACTTGATCTGGCGATTGCCGTAATCATTGGAGCGGCATTCGGCAAAATTGTTACCTCGCTGGTGGGAGACATCATTATGCCGCTTATCGGTCTGATCAGCGGAGGGATTGATCTGAAGGAACTTAGCTTTGGTATAGGAGATGTTGCTGTCAAATATGGCATGTTCCTCCAGACCGTAGTCGATTTCTTCATTATTTCCTTCTCCATCTTCATGGTGGTGAAGCTGAGTACCCGGTTCAGACGTAAGGAGACCGTCAAGGTTGAGGTTGTGGAGACACCTGCTCCGGCACCGGATGTGGTCCTGCTGACGGAAATCCGCGATCTGTTGAGAGCGGACAAGCAGCGTGAGTCGGGTGTATAAGGGAATTAAGTTACATAAATATAGTAAATTTCCGAAGCACACTTGCATTTCCCGCAGTGAAGTGATAATTTTGTTGTAGGCGTAACTTGGTATTGAACTGAATAGATCAATCCTTCAGGGCAGGGTGTGATTCCCTACCGGCGGTGATGTTGACGGATCTGGCTGAATATAGCTGGTTCCGGTGCTTAGTCCGCTACCCGCTTCGTATGATATAGATACGGACGGTGGACCCGGTGTAATTCCGGGACCGACAGTATAGTCTGGATGGAAGAAGGAGAGATTCACGCGCCGCGCTTGCAACAGGCGGCCGAGCAGCAGTGTTTTCGGAACTTATGTGCGAACTTTCACAATGCCGGAGGTCCGGCGTTTATTTACGCATATTTTCTTTGCTGCGATCACCTCTCGTATATCCCGTCTTGAACTCCTCCTGGAGATTGAGACGGGTTTTTCTGTTTATAGTTTGGTACACATAAAGACTACAGCCTTGGGATAGGAGGCAAGACATGGATAAGATGAACGATGAGTTTTACATGTCCCTTGCGCTGGATATGGCGGAGCGGGCACAGGGCCAGACGGGAATTAATCCTGTGGTCGGCTGCGTAGTTGTGAAGGACGGCGCCATGATCGGGATTGGAACCCATCTGCAGCGCGGAACCGGACACGCCGAGGTGCATGCACTCAATATGGCAGCCGGTAAAGCGCAAGGGAGTACAGCCTATGTTACGTTGGAGCCTTGCAGTCATTACGGCATTACGCCTCCTTGCAGCCAGCGTCTGATCGATGAAGGGGTGGCGAGAGTGGTTGTCGCCTGTGAGGATCCCAACCCTCAGGTGGCAGGCCGGGGAATAGCGATGCTGCGCGAGCAGGGGATTGATGTTGAAGTAGGTTTGCTGCGGGGCCGGGCGCTGCGGCTGAACGAGAAGTTCATCAAGTATATTTTGACGAAGCAGCCGTTCGTAACCTTGAAGAGCGCCAGCACACTGGACGGCAAAATCGCCACACGGACCGGAGACAGCAAGTGGATCTCGAATGCAGAGGCACGGGAGATCGTACATACCCTGCGTCATCGCCATCAGGGGATTATGGTCGGGGTGAATACGGTGATTGCCGATAACCCTTCGCTGACGACAAGACTGAATGTACCCGGACGGAATCCGGTGCGGATTATCATTGACTCCTCGCTGCGCCTTCCGCTGGAGAGCGCTGTGGTCAAGGACGGACTCGCGCCTACGGTGGTTGTGACGACGGAGGCAGCCGATCCTGACCGCAGAGCAGCGCTGCTGGCTGCAGGGTTAGAGGTGATTGCTGCGGGCAGCGGTCCGCGTGTAGATCTGCAGGCGGCTATGGCTGCGCTCGGTGCAATGGAGATTGGGTCCATTCTGCTGGAAGGCGGCGGAACGCTGAATGGGGCGATGCTTGCAGAGGGACTGGTTGACCGGGTGGTTCTCTTCTTCGCTCCGAAGATTGTCGGCGGCGGCGCGCAAGCAGCGGGTACCTTCGACTTCGGGGGTGTGGAGCTGATGCGTGATGCCATCCAGCTTGAAGGATTGGAAGTGGAAGTGCTCGGGGATAATGTGTGTATCAGCGGCACCCCGGTTCCTCAGCAGTAACCGAATATTCAGGAAGGAGGGATGGTATGTTTACCGGCTTAATTGAAGAGGTGGGAGTTCTGCGCAGCGTCACCAGCGGCGGGGAGATGATGGTGCTGAATATCGGCGCCTCGCTCATTATGGGAGATCTGAAGATTGGCGACAGTGTGGCGGTCAATGGGGTCTGTCTCACGGCAACCTCACTCGGGGACCATCATTTCACCGTTGACGTCATGCCCGAGACTTACCGCAACAGTACGCTCAAGGAGCTGCGCACCGGGTCCAAAATGAATCTGGAACGCGCCATGGCTGCCGGCGGACGCTTCGGAGGGCATATTGTCCAGGGGCATGTGGATGGAACCGGTGAGATCCGCAGCGTCAGGCGCGATCAGAATGCAGTGGTGTTTGAGATTGCCCCGGACCGCAAATCCCTGTTCAAATTCATCATTCCCAAAGGCTCCATTACGATAGACGGCATCAGTCTTACGGTTGTGAGGACGGAAGCCGCTACCTTCACTGTATCGATTATCCCGCACACGCTGGGAGAGACGGTGCTGGCCCACAAGCGGGCGGGAGACCGGGTGAATATCGAATGTGATGTACTCGGTAAATACGTGGACCATCTGCTCCATTACGGTTCGCGTGCGGGCAATGAAGATGATGGGGGAAGCTCGAAGATCAGCCATGATTTTTTGGCGGCCAACGGGTTCGTATAATCTATAGATCAGGCATACGGCAAGCCGTCAGGTAAGCGTATAGCCATTAGGAGGACGGTAATATGAGCCAGCAAGCTGATAAGGACAGTGTTCTAGACCCGATTGAAGATGCGATCTACGACTTAATGCGCGGTAAGGTCGTTATCGTTGTAGATGATGAAGACCGTGAGAATGAAGGAGACTTCGTCGCTCTGGCGGAACGGGCTACCCCGGAAGTGATTAACTTCATGATTACTGAAGGACGCGGCCTGGTCTGCGTACCGATCACAGCAGAGCGTGCAGAGGAGCTGGACCTGCATCCGATGGTGTCCCAGAATACCGATAATCATGGTACGGCGTTCACAGTATCAGTTGACCACGCGGATACGACGACCGGCATCTCGGCCGGTGAACGCTCCCAGACGATTAAGGCCATGCTGGACCCGAAGGCGAAGCCGGCCGACTTCCGCAGACCGGGGCATATGTTCCCGCTGATCGCCAAAAAAGGCGGAGTCCTGCGGCGTTCCGGGCACACGGAGGCGGCTGTTGATCTGGCCCGCATGTGCGGGGCTTATCCGGCAGGTGTCATCTGTGAAGTGGTGAAGGTGGACGGTACGATGGCCCGCCTGCCTGACCTGATTGAGATCGCTAAGAAGCATGACCTTAAGCTGATCAGCATCAAGGACCTCATTCACTACCGTAACGAGAAGGAGCATCTGGTTACCCGTGAGGTAGCAGTGAATCTGCCGACGGATTTCGGTGATTTCCAGACCATTGCCTATACGAATGAGGTGGACGACAAGGAGCACGTTGCCCTGGTTAAAGGCGATATCTCCGGGGATGAGCCGGTACTCGTACGTGTGCATTCCGAGTGCCTGACCGGCGATGTGTTCCATTCGCACCGCTGCGACTGCGGTCCGCAGTTCGAAGCGGCGCTGCGCCAGATTGAAGAAGCCGGCAGAGGTGTACTCCTCTATATGCGCCAGGAGGGCCGGGGCATTGGCCTGATCAACAAGCTGCGCGCCTACAAGCTGCAGGAAGAAGGGCTGGATACTGTGGATGCCAACCTGAAGCTGGGCTTCGCGGCGGATCTGCGGGATTATGGCATCGGGGCACAGATTCTTAAGGATCTCGGCATCCGCCAGATCCGGCTGCTGACCAACAACCCGCGCAAGATCAAGGGGCTGGAAGGCTATGGCCTTGAGGTGGTGGAGCGCGTAGCGATCCAGATGCCGGAGAACAAGGACAATACCAATTATCTTCATACGAAGCAGGCGAAGCTTGGGCATCTGCTGAATTTTGACAAGATTGAACAGAATGAGAATACCAAAATTTAATCATAGATTACCTATCCTATACACGAAGGGTTGATGAGTAGTATGCCGAATTATTTTGAAGGACATTTAGTATCTGAGGGCTTGAAATATGGGGTTGTCGTAGGACGTTTCAATGAGTTCATTACCAGCAAGCTGCTCTCCGGGGCACTCGATGCCTTCAAGCGCCATGGGGTTGCCGATGATGAAGTGGATGTGGCCTGGGTACCGGGCGTATTCGAAATTCCGCTGATTGCTCAAAAAATGGCCGAAAGCGGCAAATATGACGCAGTTATCACGCTGGGTACAGTCATTCGCGGATCTACAACACACTATGATTATGTGTGCAACGAGGTGGCCAAGGGTGTGGCGGCGATTAATCTTAAGACGGGTGTTCCGACTATTTTTGGTGTGGTTACGACGGAGAATATTGAACAGGCTATTGAGCGCTCAGGAACCAAAGCCGGCAATAAAGGCTGGGACGCAGCGACTGCCGCGATCGAAATGGCTAACCTGAATAAGCTGTTCAAATAATACACCTCTTGACGAAAGAGCGTAAATCGTGCTTATTTATAGGTATGAGAAGAAAGCATGAATATAGATCTTTCTACTTGTGTAGCGTCCTTGCGGCGCTGCACTTTACTTTTTTTGGGCTGGAGGAAACCGCGTGACTGTATTGTACAAGCTGGAGACGTTCGAAGGTCCGCTCGATCTGCTCTTGCATCTGATTGACAAGGCGGAAATCGACATCCAGGACATTCCGGTCAGCGAGATCACCGAGCAGTATATGGAATTCCTACAGGGAATGAAGGAGCTGGAGCTGGATATCACCAGTGAATTTCTGGTGATGGCTGCCACTCTGCTGTCGATTAAGAGCAAAATGCTGCTGCCGAAGCCGCCCGTCATTGAAATCGAGGATTTCGATTATTATGAGGATGACGGCTATGATCCGCGCGCGGAGCTGGTGCAGCGACTGATTGAATACCGTAAGTTCAAGAGCATCGCGGTGCAGCTGTTGGATATGGAGAGCGAGCGCAGCCTGATTTTTACGAAGGAGCCTGAGGATCTGGGTCCTTTCGTCCCTGCGCAGACGGACAATACACTGAAGGGTCTGCATACCGCCGATCTGATCGCTGCGTTCCGCAAGGCGCTAAGCAAGGCTGCCCGGCGCACCTCGTACCAGCGGATTACCCGGGATGAGATCTCGGTAAAAGATCGTATCCGTGATGTATCCGAAGCGCTTCAGCGCAAAGGGATCGGCGGCAGAATGCGCTTCTCTTCCCTGCTGCATGAGGAGATGGACCGGCATGAGATTGTGACCACCTTCCTGGCCATCCTGGAGCTGATGAAGATGAAGGCCATTTACTGCTATCAGGAGAAATTATTTGAGGATATTGTTATGGAGTGGAGAGGAGGAGAGGATGTCAGTGGACTACAACACGCTGAAATCGATTATTGAAGGCCTGCTGTTTCTCTCAGGGGATGAAGGTCTGTCGGTCCGGCAGATTGCCGAGATTACCGAGCAGCGGCCTGATCTGGCTACAAGAGCGCTGGATGACTTAAGAGAGGATTACCACTCGCAGAGCCGTGGCCTTCAGGTGGTCCAGATTGCCGGGAATTACCGGCTGGCGACACTCCCGGAGCATGCTCAGTATTTTGAACGTCTGGCGTATTCGCCCTCCAGGTCGTCCCTGTCCCAGGCGGCGCTGGAGACACTTGCCATTGTGGCTTACCGCCAGCCGATCACGAGAGTGGAGATTGAGGAGATCCGGGGCGTCAAATCCGAACGGGCCATCCACACGCTGGGAAACAAGGATCTGATCCACGAGGTGGGCCGGGCGGAGGCTGTCGGGCGTCCGATTCTGTATGGAACGACCAAGTCCTTCCTGGACAGCTTCGGGCTGGCCAGCCTGAAGGAGCTGCCGGAGCCGTCAAGCTTCGATACCTCCGAGGGTCTGGAAGAGGAGACTCAGCTGCTGTTCAGCAAGCTGGACAGCCAGATGACTTTCGATGAGGTAGAATAACCGCAGCGGACCCGCCGCTGTTCTTGAGATGCCGTTGTCCCTTCGGGGGCAGCGGCATTTTTTCATAGGAAATGGAGAAGTTTGCGAAATCACCGAATGTTATCCAGCCGTAATTGCCATACTAATCCAGAGGCTCCATGTTTATTATTCTAAAGTCTGCTTGGAGGTTAACCGTGTGACGTTATGGCTGGCAATACCCTTAATCCTGCTGCTGCTCGTAGTTCTGCTGTTCCTGCTGGTTTTGGCGTCATCGATTCATTTTCACTTGCGTGTCCGCAGGCTGGGTAAGGATGACCGCATCGAATTCGACATCAAAGCTGTATATGGCCTCGTTAAATTTCATTATGAGGTGCCTGCGCTGGTCTTCCAGAGCCTTGAACAGGGTATTAAGCTCAAGGTGGAGAAAAGCGGAATCGCACCAGTGAAGCTGGATAGCGAGAAGGAAGGGCAGGTCGATAAAGAATCTGTGACGCAATGGCTAAAGGATATACGCACTGCGTTACATGCCACCCGCGGTCTGAAAAAATGGCTTAAAGACACCGTCTCTCATATTCAGATCACCAAGCTGGACTGGTCCACGGACTTCTCTCTGGGGGAGGCTGCAACGACTGCCACGGCGGTGGGGGCCTTATGGGGACTGAAGTGGACGATGATTGGCGTACTCTCCCGCATGGTCAGACTGGTGCATAAGCCGGGAATATTTGTGGCTCCTGTCTTCCGGGATCAGCCGTCTTTTGCAACGGAAGCCGTCTGCAGCGGCAAGCTGTCCGCCGGATATGCGCTCTATGCGGGGCTTCTCCTGCTGCGGCGTGTGTCGAAGGTGGAAGGCGGTCTGGGCCGGTGGAAGAGATTGCTCAGCCGTGAACGTTCCTAAATAATCTACATACTCCAATCTATAGTGGGCAAGATAAATACTGCAGGTACATTTATATACACACGAGGAGGAGACAAACAATGTCAGATCATCCGATTCAAGGTCTCATGCAGACCGCAATGGAAAATATTAAAGGCATGGTTGATGTAAATACAATTGTAGGAGATCCGGTTGAAACGCCCGATGGCACCGTCATTCTGCCGATTAGCAAGGTGACGTTCGGCTTCGCAGCCGGCGGTAGTGATTTCAGGGTGGAGGATGATGGTCCGGGCGTGAACAGCAGCGGGTCCGGTGTCAAAATGCTACCCTTCGGGGGCGGCAGCGGGGGCGGCGTGTCTATTCGTCCAATCGCTTTTCTGGTCGTTGGCAGGGAAGGGGTACATATTGTGCCGCTGGATAATCAGACCCATCTGTTCGAGAAAATTATTGATGCCACGCCTAACCTGCTCGACAAAATTCAGAATATGTTCCAGCCCGGCATGGTTCCCGAAGCTTCAGATATTCCCGGCTCCAAGGTAACCAAAACCGTTGTGGAGACCGGGACCGGCTCGTCTGACCATTCGTCAACACATTAGGATACAGGGAAATGACAAATTAGCAGGGATATCACCTTAGCGGGTGGTATCCCTTTTTTGCCGGATGATGGCGGATAGGACATACCTGCCCCATGCCCCGCATACACTTGTACAACCAGGCAAGACTGATGAACCGTTGCGTAAGGAACGGATAAGAAGCCGGAGGATGAACATGAAGACACTAACCCGAAAATCTACGCTGTCCTTACTGTTGTGTGTGCTGCTGCTTGCGCTGGTGCCGCTGTCTGCTGTCCGGGCGGAGAACCTTTCGATCTCCACGCATGCGAGGGCGGCGGCGCTGATTGATGTGACATCCGGAAGAATTCTGTACAGCAGCCGCGGGGATGAGCCGATGCTGATTGCCAGTCTGACCAAAATTATGACCGCCCTTGTGGCGATAGAGAACGGCGACATAACGTCGAAGGTCAAGGTCGGCAAAAATGCTTTTGCCAAGGAGGGCTCCTCCCTGTACCTGAAGCTGGGCGAGGAAATGACGCTGAAGGATATGCTGTATGGGCTGATGCTGCGCTCCGGCAACGATGCGGCAACTGCAATTGCCGAGCATGTCGGCGGTTCGGAGCAGGGGTTCGTCTACCTGATGAACGCCAAGGCGCAGGAGCTGAATTTGAAAAATACGCATTTTGCCAATCCGCATGGATTAGATGCAGAAGGCCACTTTTCCAGCGCGAATGATCTGGCCGTATTGACCGCATATGCGATGCATAACCCGGTATTCAAGGAGATCGTAGCCACCAAAGAGAAGACGGCGGACAATCCCTACGAGAAATGGGACTATAAATGGAGCAACAAAAATAAGATGCTGCGACTCTACGAAGGAGCGGACGGGGTGAAGACGGGGTATACCAAAAAAGCGCTGCGCTGCCTGGTCAGCTCCGCTACAAGGGACGGGCAGCAGCTCGTGGCTGTTACGCTGAACGACGGCAATGACTGGAACGACCATTCCTCACTGCTGGACTTCGGCTTCAACCATTATCCTCTGAAGACGCTGGTCGGGCGGGGCGAGGCCGTCAAAGGCTACAGTCTGGTGACCGGCAAGGCCTTCGCATATCCGCTTGGTCAGGGGGAGGAAGCAAGGCTCGTCAACAAGCTGGTGCTTAGTGCAGCTCCCCAGGCCTCTGCGGGTGGTAATGCTGCGGGTTCGGGGAGTGCAGGTGCAGGCTCCAGTGTAAGTGCAGGTGCGGGCAGGGCAAGCGCGAATGCCAACGGGAGTGAGGGCGATGTTAACTTCGGGCTCAGGGGTGTGATTATTTTGCAGCTGGGAGATAAGGAGATCGGGCGGGTACCGGTGTACACGCCTGGCCAGCTCCCGCCGGAGACCTCACCGTATGAGAAAAAATATAACGCTGCGAGCGCCTCCGCCTATCCGGCGGGCAACTGGCTGCAGGCCTTCGGCAGTGCGCTGCGGGCGTTGTTCCGCACGGGGGAATAACGGGTAGATAGACAAACAGTATTCAGAATGAACCGGGGGAGGGGTAGGTATGTTAAATGGAATCTGGCTCGGAATGATCCTGATCGGATTTGGCTTTGCGGCAGTTAACGGACGGATGAACGAGTTCACCGCCGCCGTATTCGATGGCGCGAAGAGCGGGGTGACCGTCAGCTTCGGGCTGATCAGTGTGCTGGTGTTCTGGCTGGGCATTATGCGGATTGCGGAGGATGCCGACCTGCTGAAGAAAATCTCCAAAGTGCTGGGCCCCGTAGTCTCCTTTCTGTTCCCGGATGTGCCCAAAGGGCATCCCGCGATCGGCTACATTCTCTCCAATATGAGCGCCAACCTGCTGGGGCTGGGGAATGCTGCCACTCCAATGGGCATTAAGGCGATGCAGGAGCTGCAGACGCTGAACCCGGATAAGGAGACCGCAACGCCGGCCATGTGTACCTTGCTTGCGCTGAACACTGCCAGCATCACTCTAATTCCGGCGACTCTGATTGCAATCCGGCTGAATTACGGATCGGCGGACCCGGCGGCCATCGTCGGGACCACCCTGGCGGCGACGGCAGTGGCTACCCTGGCGGCGATTGCTGCGGACAGGCTGTTCCGCCGCCTCACCCTGCTCCGCAGGCCGCCCGGACCGCCGCCGGTCCTGAACGCCGGTACCGGCCCGGCAAACGGGAGCGGGGCGCTCCCACATTCTTCGGTGAAAGGGTGACCGTCCGTGTTACAACTGATCAGTCTGATCTCTGCCTGGGCGATTCCGGTCATGGTTACCTTTATTCCGCTGTATGCCTTCACGCGCAAGGTTCCGGTCTATGAATCTTTCGTGGAGGGCGCGAAGGACGGGTTCGGTACCGCCATTGCAATTATCCCCCATCTGGTCGGCATGCTGGTGGCGATCAGTGTGTTCCGCGCGTCCGGTGCGCTGGACTTCCTGATGGGCTTTGTAAGCCCTCTGATGGAGGGACTGGGTATTCCGTCAGAGGTGCTTCCACTCGGTCTCCTGCGCCCGCTGACGGGCACTGGATCACTCGCCTATACTACAGACCTGATCCGCGTCCACGGCCCGGACTCTCTCATCGGTATGATCGCTTCTACTATACAGGGCAGCACAGACACCACTCTGTATGTGCTGACTGTCTATTTCGGCGCTGTAGGCATCCGTAACGGCCGCTATGCCTTGAAGGTGGGCCTGTTCTCGGACGTCGTCGGCTTCATTGCTGCCATTGCCGTTTGTCTGCTGGTGTTCGGGTAGGAGGGCGCGATTGGAGGAGATAGATTGATAGATAGATGGATTTTCTCCACTTGCTGCTAGGCGAATGAACGTTGCAGGAACAGCAGTTGGAAAAATGCTGCTTAATTAAACGTATTCTCGCCAAAGTAGTGAAATTAAACAAATTAAATGCCCTTTTTCCATTTGCTTCAGACAATTTCCCCGAAACTCATAAATTACGATACGTTTTTCCAATTGTTTGCCTTCAGGAGATTCCAACAAAAGTCGGCCAGATGAGTGAATGAAGGGTATTAATGCACCTGATTATTCCAGGCAGACCCCCAGAACCCAAGGCGGGTCCCAGAAGGTTGAAGGTCCCAAGCGCTGCCCCGCAGCCGGTGGTGGTGGTGTGGTGGTCCCCAAGCGCTGCCCCGCAGCCGCTTGCCGCTTGCCCTACAGTCCTCACCCCCTTCCGGGAGGTGAGGACTGTTTTTTTATTAGGTTTGCCCCTGCGTTGATGGAGTAACGGAGAGGAATTTTGGAACTGTAGGAGCGCTAGCGTCCGCCTTTAGGGTCCAATTTCTACCGCTGTCAGCGGCTTGGAATCAGGAAATTGGAGCCTAACAGCGGCCGGAAGTCCAAACATTCCTTGGAGTTACGATTAGTCAACGCTTTTAATTAACAAATTTTAATTAACAAACAGTCCTCACCGCCCGCCCCCCCACTTCATATGCTATTTCAGCAATACGGAGGGAGGACGACAAAGGGTGGACTACAAAGGCTTTATACTGCATCATTCCCGCTGTCCGTCTATTAACGGCAAAGGATTCGACTTCTGGGTCGGGCTGAACGGCTCGGTCTACGCGGCGCCGCTGCTGACAGACCCGGAGCATATTCATATTTGCCTCGAAGGCAACTACGGGGAGGCGGAGCAGCTGCCCCAGCTTCCGGAGCGCCAGCAGCAGCTGTTTGCGGCGGGGAAGCTGATACTGGAGCTGTCCGGGCGCTATGAAATGTCGCCGCTTACGGTGGAGCCGCATAGTGAAACTTGCCCCGGCGCATTTTTTCCGTGGAATGATCTTGTGATTTATGCCTCCGATGGTTATCATTAACCTGAGGTGAGTAGTCGAAAATGGAAAGATTACAGAAAATATTGGCGCAAGCAGGTGTTGCGTCCAGACGCAAGTGTGAAGAAATGATTTTGGCCGGTAAAGTGGAAGTCAACGGGGAACTCGTAACTACGCTTGGCACAAAGGCGGACCCCGCAACCGATATTATTAAAGTCTCGGGCAGACTGATCCGGGGCGAGAATAAAATCTATATTATGTTCAACAAGCCCAAAGGTGTAATTACAAGCGCCTCGGATGACAAGGGCCGCAAGGTAGTAACGGATTACCTGAAAGGAATCACAGAGCGCGTATACCCTGTAGGCCGCTTGGACTACGATACGGAAGGGCTGCTGCTGCTGACGAATGACGGTGAGTTTGCCAACCTGCTCACGCATCCGAAGCATCATGTGCCGAAGACGTATCTGGCTACGGTCAAGGGTGTGCCGCATGGCACAGCGCTGGACAAGCTGAAAGCCGGCATTAAGCTGGAAGACGGCATGACCGCTCCAGCGGAAGTCGAATACAAGGATATTGATGAAGCCAATAAAGAAGCGGTAATCAGCATCACCATCCATGAAGGCCGCAACCGCCAGGTCCGGCGGATGTTCGAGGCTGTGTCACATCCGGTTATCCGTCTGAAGCGGATTTCCTTCGGGGATATCCTGCTTCAGAATCTCAAGCGCGGCTCTTACCGCCATTTGACCAAGGATGAGATCAATCATCTGCAGCAAATTGCCAAAGCGGGAATGCTTCGGGACAATCAGACACGCAAAGACACATAAAGTTCACAATTTCCCCTCCTAAAACTGTGACAATATTCGTTATAATGTTCATAGGATGTTCACACCTTACAACTAAAGTAATGAGTTGCGTCACAGAAGGGGGTACCCCTGTATGGGCAAAGCCAGGAAGCCAATCCAAATCGTGATACTATTTCTAATTGTTCTGCTTGGGGGTTATGCCATCAGCTCCTCTGTGTTCGGGGGAGACGGCAAGCCTCAAGAAGGCGGGAAAGCGCCAAATTTTGAATTGCTTGGGCTGGACGGTGCGACCCATACGCTGGAGGAATTCAGAGGGAAGTCGGTTGTACTGAACTTCTGGGGATCCTGGTGCGCACCATGCGTGAAGGAAATGCCTGCCCTCCAGGCACAGTGGGAGAAATGGAAGGACCAGGGTGTCGTGGTCTTGGGCGTGAATGTGGGCGAGGATCAGATGACGGTGGACAATTTCGTGAAGCTCGTGGATATTGATTTTCCGGTTGTCATGGATAAGGGACGCAACGCGGTCCGCAGCTACGGGGTCTCCCCGCTGCCCACTACCTTCTTCATTAATACGAAGGGCAGGGTGGACAGCATTCATATCGGCCAGTTGGATCTGAACTCGCTTGACGAGCAAATCGGGAAGCTGGTGGGACCATGAGTAAGCATGAGCCGCTGATCAGCAACACCAAATGCGAATGCGGTCACCAGAATCCTGTAGGAACGGTTCTCTGTGAAGCCTGCGGCAAGCCGCTGGATGAGAAGGAAGAGAACGCTTCGGGGAACCTGGAGATGCGCTACGATGGGGTGGCCCGCCGTTCACAGCGGGTAAGCCCGGGAGTGATCGACAAGGTCTGGAACTTTTTTTCCTCCGTCAAAATTGCCATCTACCTGATTGTGCTGACGCTGCTGGGTGCGATGCTCGGTACGATATTTCCGCAAGAAAGCACCTTCTTAAATATTGATGCTTCAACCTATTATGAACAAACGTATGGAACAGCCGGGAATATATACTATAGACTCGGCCTTTCGCATACCTATGAATCCTGGTGGTTCGTGACACTGCTGGTTATGATTGGAGCTTCTCTGGTCATCTGCAGCCTGGACCGCGTGCTTCCGCTCTACAAGGCACTAACCCGGCAGAAGATCCGCAAGCACCGCCAGTTCCTTACCCGTCAAAAGCTTACGCTGAATACAGAGGTGGAGGGGGAGCCGGAGGAATGGGTGGCACGGATCGTTCAGCCGCTTAAGAAGAAAGGATACCGCGTGCGGACGGAGGGCGGCGCTTTACTGGCCGAGAAACACCGTTTCAGCCGCTGGGGACCTTATGTAATACATATCGGCCTGATTATATTTTTGCTTGCTGTGCTTGCCAGGGGATTGCCGGGTCTGAATATGGATCAGCATCTTGCCTTCCCGCAGGGAGAGACAGTAAAGATACCGGACACCAGCATGTACCTGAAGAACGAGAAATTCACGGTAGAATTCTATAGTGAAGAAGAGATGCCCGAGGAATTCCGGGGCAAGAAGGTTCTCCCTAAGCTCTATGAGACGAAGGCGGTTCTATATGAATGTACGGCAGACTGCAGCGATCCCTCCAAGGAGCCTCAGCTTGCGGAAGTGGCCAGACACGACATTCAGGTGAATTCTCCTCTAAGCTACCAAGGAATGAAAGCGTATCAGTTTGACTATGACCTTACGCCTGTGCTGCGTTCCGTGCAGCCTGATCTGGTCAATGCTTCAACCGGCGAGAGCTACGGCAAGTTCAGACTGGATATGAAGAATCCGCAGCGCAGCTTCAAGGCCGGACCGTACACGCTTGAACTGAAGGAGAAGTATATGGATTTCGGATTGAATGAGGAAGGCCGTCCGGTCTCCACCTCCCCTTATCCGAACGCTCCGGCGTTTCTCTTCCTGATCCGTGGTCCGGATCTGCCGGCAGAGGGGCAGCAATATTTCTATTTCCCGAAGCAGGTGGACAAGGAGCGCTTCCAGCAGGAGGCCATCAACGACAAGCTTGGAGGCGGCACACGGTTTCTGGAGCTTGAGGTGGGCAGTATGACGGATGTGGATTTCTCGGAATCCACCACCTATCTCAATATACGTGTGGACCGGGCCATGCCGTTCGTCTGGATTGGTGCGGGTATTGTCATGCTGGGGCTGATTCTCGGCTTCTACTGGCAGCACAGACGCATCTGGCTGATCGTTGAGGATGGACAGCTGGTGCTTGGAGGCCACACGAACAAGAACTGGTTCGGCTTCCGCCGTGAGCTCGTTTCTATTCTGGAGCAGATAGACATGACAGTCGATGACAAATCATTGGACAACGGAGGAGGCATGGCATGAACTTGCTCGATTTCAGCAGTGACGTCTTTATAGCCGCATTTTTCTTATACAGCGGTGCCTTCATGTTGTTCACCATTGCTATTATGGGCCGCAAATGGTCGGGCAGGAAGCCGGAGGAGCATACTGCACGGTGGGGCCGGATTGCTTTTATCACCTCCTCACTCGGGCTGCTCTGCCATCTGGCGTACTTCATTACCCGCTGGATGGGGGCCGGTCATATTCCGGTAAGTAACATGTATGAGTTCATGACTTTCCTATCGATGATGGTGATGGTGGCTTTTACGGTGATCTTCGCCATTTACCGCAAGATGATTCTTGGGGTATTCGCGGTTCCAATCTCCATTGTTGTGATGGCCTATGCAGCAGTATTTCCGCAGGAAGTGCAGCCGCTCATTCCTTCGCTCAAATCGATCTATCTGAATATTCATGTCACGCTTGCTGCCCTCGGGGAATCCTTCTTCGCGGTTGGCTTTGCCGCCGGGCTGATGTATCTGCTGCGGACAGTGAAATTTGACAGCAAGGAACGCAGTGACCGCAAGCAGCAGCGGCTGGTCGAATTTACTCTGTTCTCGATCATTGTTATAATTGGGTTTCTTGGATCTGTATTTGCCTTCCGCGGCGCGGGCTATGAATCTGTTTTTGTCCGTTCGAACGTTACGATTGACAGCCCCGGGCAGGAAGATAGTACAATAGAGAAAGTGAGTTATAAAATGCCGCCGATTGTGGCACCGTACCATAGCGAAATTGAGAGCTTCCAGCCGTTTCTTGGGCTTCAGAAGCCTTTGTTTCAAGCACCATCCTGGATGAATGGCGTCAATGCAGGGCGCAAGTTCAACACTGTGATCTGGTCACTGCTGTCCGGACTGCTCCTGTACGGGCTTCTTCGGCTGGCCGTGCGTAAGCCGCTAGGGAAGGCTCTTCATCCGGTACTTGATGGAATTGACGAGAATGACCTGGATGAGATTACCTACAGGGCAATCGCCATCGGGTTTCCGATTTTCACACTGGGGGCTTTGATTTTTGCAATGATATGGGCCGAGGTGGCTTGGGGCAGATTTTGGGGGTGGGACCCCAAGGAAGTCTGGGCTCTCGTCACCTGGCTGTTCTACAGTGCGTATCTCCATTTGCGGCTGGCCCGCGGCTGGCAGGGACGCAAATCCGCTTGGCTCGCTGTACTCGGCTTTCTAATCGTAATGTTTACCCTGGTCGGCGTTAACCTGGTTATCGCCGGACTTCATTCATATGCGGGAACGGACTGATAAGCTCAGGCTTCTTTCGGGCATGCGTATGATCCAGGGTGACGTTCTACTGTAATTGATGAAGGGGTTGTTGTGTAAATGGCTGAGCACTTGAATAGAATTCTGGTGGTGGATGACGAAGAACGTATCCGCCGCCTGCTCAAAATGTATCTTGAAAAAGAAGGCTACGAGATTGATGAGGCGGAGGACGGGGAAATCGCCCTGCGCAAAGCAACCGCCAATGACTACGGTCTGATTCTGCTGGATGTGATGCTGCCGGGTATTGACGGGATTGAAGTGCTGACCCGGCTAAGAGGGGTGAAGTCCACACCGGTCCTGATGCTTACCGCTAAGGGTGAGGAGATTAACCGGGTACAGGGCTTTGAGATGGGGGCAGACGATTATGTCGTCAAGCCGTTCAGTCCGCGCGAGGTGATCTACCGGGTCAAGGCGATCATGCGCCGTTCTTCCGCAACGGCATTTTTGTCCAAAGAGAGTAATTCAAGCAACAATATCGTGTTCCCGTTCCTGATTATTGAGCATGATGCACACCGCGTAAGCGCAGGGGGCCAAGAGGTAAGTCTGACGCCCAAGGAATACGAGCTGCTGCATTATCTGGCCATCTCACCGGACAAGGTGTTCTCACGTGAGGAGCTGCTGAAGGATGTATGGAATTATGAGTTCTTCGGAGATCTGCGCACCGTGGATACCCATGTCAAGCGTCTGCGTGAAAAACTGAATAAGGTATCCCCGGAATCGGCAGCGATGATTACAACGGTATGGGGAGTAGGCTATAAGCTAGAGGTGCCTAAATAAGTGAACTTCTGGAGAAGCCTTGTCGGTAAGCTGTGGATCACGATCATCTTTCTGGTTGCTGTCGTGCTCATTACACTCGGGCTGTTCCTGCTGCCTTACATCGACAGTAATTTCACCAATTCCGGTGCAATCAAGCGCTTGTTCATGTATACATGCATGATCGGGTTCTCTCTGACCACCTTCTTTGCACTGTTCCTGTTCACGAAGATCACCCAGCCGATGCAGCAGGTTATTGAGGCAGCGAATGACATCCGCCGCGGCGAGTATGGAACAAGACTGACCCTGGTCACAAGCGATGAGATCGGCCAGCTCGCCACATCGTTTAACCACATGGCGGAAGAGCTGGAAGAGAATATACGCAGTCTGAATAATGAAAAAGGGCATTTATCCAGTGTTCTGCGCAGCATGAGCGATGCGGTAATCACCTTCGATATCGAAGGCCGGATCATCCTCACCAATCCGCATGGCCAGACCCTCCTCGAAACCTGGAGTGATCTTGCCTGGGAGGAAGAAGAGGATAACGGCTTACTTCCGAAGGCCTCCGCTTCCAGTGAGGTGCCGCCGCCGCTGCGTCCGCTGTTCTTCAGCACCCTTGAGGGCGGGGGCGATCAACGCTCCAATGTCCATGTCCGGCAGGGGGTATGGTCGGTGCACATGGCACCGCTCTATTCCGAAGATCATCTGCGCGGAGCTGTTGCCGTTCTGCGGGATGTGACCGAAGAGGTACGTCTGGAGAAGATGCGGCGTGATTTCGTGGCCAATGTATCCCATGAGATCCGCACCCCGCTATCCATGATGCAGGGGTACAGTGAAGCACTGCTAGACGGAATGGCTTCCTCTCCGGAGGAGAGCAGTGAGCTGGTTCAGGTCATTCATGATGAATCCTTGCGTATGGGCCGTCTGGTGAAGGATCTGCTGGACCTGGCGCGCATGGAAGCAGGACATACGGATATGCTGAAGGCCAGGGTGGATGTGGGAGAATTGCTGGAGCGGGTATACCGCAAGTTCTCCGTCAGAGCCAAGGAGCGGGATATCATGCTGGAGCTTAAGAAGCCTGAACAGGAACTGCTGCTGGCGGCAGCCGATGAAGACAAGCTGGAGCAGGTGCTGACCAATCTGCTGGATAATGCCTTCCGGCACACTCCGGCGGACCGGAGAATCTCTATTCTGGCAGGCACAGTAGTGCTAGAGGGCAGGAGTCTGGTAGAGATCGCGATCAGAGACCAGGGGGCCGGCATTAACCCCGAGGATCTGCCGTTTATCTTCGAACGCTTCTACAAAGCGGATAAAGCGCGCCTGCGCGGGGAGACGGGCGGTACCGGGCTTGGTCTTGCTATTGTGAAGAATATCGTCGAATCGCATCACGGCAGCATTTATGCCTCCAGCAAGCTGGGAGAAGGCACCACATTTACCCTGCGGCTTCCTGTCGAAAAACAGTAAACCAAGACCATGCATGACAGCGCCTCTGAGAGCAGAGGTGCTTTTTGTTGAAATCACCACATTAATATTGTTCATCGTGAAACATATATTTCAAGCTAAGGCTTGCAGGAGGCTGGGCATTATGATCTTATCCTTGGACCAAGGTACTACCAGCTCACGGGCAATTCTCTTTGATGCAGAGGCGGAAGTGATCTCGCAGGGGCAATATGAGATCCGGCAATCCTTTCCCCGCCCGGGCTGGGTGGAGCATGACCCGGAGCAGATCTGGGAGAGCCAGCTTGCCGCAGCCAGAGATGCCATTGCAGCAAGCTCCGTACCGGCTGATCACATCACGGCAATCGGCATTACCAACCAGCGGGAGACTGCACTCATCTGGGATAAAATTACAGGAGAGCCGATCTATCCGGCAATTGTCTGGCAGGACCGGCGGACAGCAGACCAATGTGAGGCGCTGAAATCGCAGGGTATGGCCGGAGTCATTGCGGACAAGACGGGGCTTGTCATCGACGCGTATTTCTCGGCGACCAAGCTGGCATGGATTCTGGACCATGTACCGGGAGCAAGAGAGCGTGCAGGCAAGGGAGAGCTCCTGGCGGGAACGATAGACACCTGGCTGATCTGGAAGCTGACCGGGGGTGCGGTACACGCTACAGACGTTACTAATGCTTCAAGAACGATGATGTATAACCTGCATGAGCGCCAGTGGGATGAAGAGCTGATGGACACGCTGCGTATTCCGCGGTCCATTCTGCCGGAGGTGAGGATGTCGGGCGGAGATTTCGGTGTCTGTGACCAGCAGTGGTTCGGTCTGGAGATTCCTATCCGGTCGGTGCTCGGGGACCAGCAGGCAGCGCTCTTTGGTCATACCTGCCTGGAGGCAGGCAGTGCTAAGAACACCTATGGGACAGGCTGCTTCATTCTCATGAATACAGGCACTGAAGCTGTGGCATCCAGTCATGGCCTATTGACCACGGTAGCCTGGGGCATGGGCGATGAGCTCTATTATGCACTGGAAGGCAGTGTTTTCGTGGCTGGAGCGGCTGTGCAGTGGCTGCAGGAGGGGCTGGGGCTAATTGTCGCGCCCGCCGACTCGGAAGAGAAGGCCAGCGAGGTGGACGAGAGTGAGGGGGTTGTGGTGGTTCCAGCCTTTACCGGCCTGGGTGCGCCTTACTGGGATATGTATGCGCGGGGCGCCATATTCGGCTTGACGCGGGGCACCACCTCCGCACATCTGGTACGGGCGACGCTGGAATCACTGGCCTTCCAGTCCCGCGATGTCATCGACGCGATGCAGAAGGATGCCGGCATGCCGCTCACCGGCCTGAGGGTAGACGGGGGTGCGGTGCGCAACAATCTGCTGATGCAGTTCCAGGCCGATATTCTGGGCAGCGAAGTGACACGTACAACCTACGCGGAGACTACAGCACTTGGCGCTGCGCTGCTAGCCGGACTTACCTCCGGGGTATGGACCCGTGAGCAGCTGGAGAGCTTCAATACGGCCGAGAAGGTCTTCTCGCCGCAGATGGAGCCGGAGGAGCGGGAACGCAGATACGGTGCCTGGCAGGATGCTGTGTCGCGCACGATGGGCTGGGAGAAGCATGAGGGCAAGCACGAAGGCAGACTTTAGAGCGGAGTAGAGGCATTAAGAACAGAAACGGCCCGCAGGCAGAAACTTTGCTGCGGGCCGTTTTTTACTCTGGAACAGAATGAACAGTAAGATTAGTACTCCATTACAAATGCGACATTCTGCCATCCGGCGCCCACGGTCCAGAACAGGACCTTGTCTCCGCGTTCAAGCTGCCCGGTAGTGACGGCTCTGTGAAGGGCAATGAACGGGCTGCTGGTCGAGGTATAGCCGAACTCATCGCCTATGTAGACTGCGGCCTCAGGGTTAATACCGGTTTTGCCGGAGACGGCCTGGATGTTCGGAAGAGACAGCTGTGAGAAGCAGGCAGCCTTGACCGATTCAGGGGCAATCCCGTTGTTGCTTAGCAGAGTGTTGATTGATTCGGAAGCGGCATCCACACAGATGGAATCATCGAATGGAATGAACTTCACATTGAACTCTCCTGCGGCAACACCGGTGCGTCCGAGCTTAGCCAGGCCTTCTGCCGGGAACAGAGAGTTGCCGTACACACAGGTGTCTGTCTGGTAGATAGAGTCAATGAAGCCGACCGAATGCTCATCGCGCTCCAGAATAACAGCGGCAGCGGCATCACCGAAGTTCGCGTAATATACCGGATCATTCTTGTCCGCATGCGGTGCCACGTAATCGGAGCCGATGACCAGGGCGCGGCGGATTCTCGGGTTCGCCATCATCTGGCGGCTGACCTGCTCAACCGAGGCGGTCATTCCGGCACAGTTGGCATTGCTGTCAATACAGATGGTATGCGAAGCCCCGTTAATCAGGCGGTGAATCATCAATGAGTTCGTAGGAAATATATATTCAGGGGTTTGGCTTGCATAAGCGATCAGGTCAATGTCAGGGCCGGTAAGACCGGTCTTCTCCAGAACATTACTTGCGGCTTCAAAAGCCATTGTCAGGGAATTCTCATCCGGGCTGTCGATGCTGTAGCGGTTTTCACGGCCCAGAGTAGCCAACAGTCCACGGATATCAATACCTTTGTCATCAAAATGCTGAATGAAAAAGTCATTGCCGATTCTTTTGTCTGGATGGTAGATATCAATGTCCTTAATGCGAATCCCCGCCATAGTACAGACCTCCTAAAGTTTTGTTAGCTATACTTCTCACGAATCTGCTTCTTACAAAACTCTCTTCCAGCATTAGCAGCCGGTTTAATGAATGAACCTGTGCGTTTCAAGCGGCTGATTTAGGTTTAAATTGTATTTATTAAGCTTGTACGGTTGAAGTGATCTCCAGATTCTCAAGTCCTGCTTTGCGGCCCAGGCGTGCCAGCTGCATTTTGAGGATCGGGTTATTTTCCAGGGTAAGACTCACTTTCTGGAAGCCGTCAGCCTTGAACATGATGAAGCAGCCTTCAAGCAGCGGTACAACATCAGGAGCGGTTACATTCAGCTTGCGGCAGTCGATCTCTAGTGCATATTCAGCAGGGCTGATCGGGTTAATAGTCTGCTGGTAAGCCTGTATAGATTTGAGCCCGTCCTCGTTAGAGAAGGTTCCCTCCAGCTCAATATTGATTACTTTCTTCGCAGTATCTGTCTTCAAAATAAATTGTCCCATGTTGATCTCTCCCTAAGTGTAATTTCCAATACCTCCAAAACGTTATTCCTGCGACTCTATTCGACAAAACCGCAATTCGATTTGGGATATTTTGCCTTCATTATAACCAGATCATACTGAAACGTGCAATCAAAAGTCGAAATTTGTAGATTTATGAAGATTTTTCTTTGATCTCCTCCAGGGTATCCAGCAGCACATTAAAGGCCGAAATCACCCGGGGGGCACCGACGCAAGGGGTCAGATGCAGCAGCACGCCCTTGATCTGCTCGACGGTCATGCCAACGCGGAGCGCCATTACATAATGAACCCCCAGCTGTTCATATTGTCCCATCGTAATCAGCGACGAGATCACCGCGATCTCCTTCCAGTCAGAGCCAATCGTGGTCCGCTGAAAAATATCGCCATAGGCATTGCCCATGATATATTCGGCTAATTCCGGAAAATGCTCTTTGATCGGAGCCAGGGCCTTGGCCCCATAATCTCCTGAGAGATCAGTGAAATGATCGAGTCCGCTGTTCATGTTCTTGTTCACGATATGTCCTCCTGATAGTAGGTTAGAAAAGGTGTGCGGATACGGCTTCCTTACGTAAGATCCAGCGTGCGGTGGGCCGTAGGAGGCATTTCATCACGGTCAGTCAGCAGCTCAATGACAGCTGCCTTGTTAAGTGCCACAGCTTCGCGGATTGCGGCAGCGAACTCCTCCTGCGTCTCGCAGCGGAAGCCGGCTGCACCCAGCGATTCGGCGAATTTCACGGCATCCATCGGAACCTCGAAGATCGTACCGTCAATCCGGCCGGTCGTTTTCTCCATACCCTTAAGCGCCATATCCAGCTGCTTATTGTTCACCACAATGAAAATCACCGGAATGTCCTTGCAAACGGCTGTGTTTATTTCAGTTCCGAGCATCATAAAACAGCCGTCACCGGTAATGCAGAAGACAGTCTCTCCGGGAGAAGCCGTCTTGGCACCGATCGCCATGCCAATTGAATTGCCCATGCAAGCAAAGTAGGCATCGAATATGAAGCTGCCGGGCCTGCGGACATTGAACCATTTCACAGCATTGAACCCGTGGCTGCCGTCATCTACAAACACGCTGCTGTTGTAAGGAATCAGGTCGCTCATTGTGCTCATTACCGAAGCCAGAGAGAGCCCCGCCAGCACGGGCAACTCGTCATTGTAAGCATTGGAGATTGTGATTTCATGCTTGGTGACCGTAGAGGGGTCCAGCTTCTGAAGATACAGTGCCAGGTTATCCCTTAAGTCCCCGCCGACAGCGATGGTGGATGAGGACAGTATTTTGCCGACAAAGGTTGGATCTACATCGAACTGGATCAGCTGCGGCGGATGATTCTCCGGCTTCAGGTTGCAGATGGTCATGTCGCTCAGGCGGGAGCCCAGAACAATGAACAGGTCGCTGTTGTTCAGCAATTCATCGCCGTGCGAGGAGCCGCCAACGCCGACAGGACCGTGGTAGAGCGGGTGATCATAAGCTATTGCACCTTTGCCGCCTGGAGAGGTGACTACAGGAATGTTGAAGGTCTCAGCCAGCTGAACCAGTTCCTGATGGGCACCTGAGCGGTTGACGCCTTTACCGGCAATGATCAGCGGCCTAGCGGATTGATTAATCGCCGAGATGACCCGGTCATAGTTCTGATAACTGACTAGTCCCTCGCGTTCCGGCAGAACAATCCGGCATTCCGCGAGCCGCTCTGTCTGCACATCAAACGGAATGCAGAGATGGACCGGACCTTTTTGGTCACCGAGGGCGATGGATAGGGCATGGTTGAAAATCGTGCTGAAGTGATCGCCGCGTTCAACGAGCTTGCTGAAGAGGGTGGCCGGCCGGAACATATCTGCCAAATCAGCCAGGTAGGAAGTGGAATCCTGACATTGGGGAATGCCCAGCTCCTTGATGGACTGATGTCCGGTGATGAAGAGGACGGGAAGATTATTGGCCTTGGCATGCGCTGCTGCGGTGAGCAGATTCGTTCCGCCCGGACCGGAGGTGCCGAAGGCTACCCCGAGACTGCCGGTCTTCAGAGCATAACCGCCGGCGGCGAAGCCGGAGCTGGATTCGTGCCGGCCGGGGATGAACTCTATACCGTAGTCAACCATTTTCAAAGCGATGGGGCAAATAGACTTGCCTATGATTCCAAAAGAATGAGTGACTCCCAGATCGTGTAATGCTTCCGCCATATAATCTGCAACTGTCTTCAGAACATCCACCCCGCAAGTTGTTATTTGTATACGTCAGCAATAGAAAACCTGTACTCACCATTGGAGCACAGGTCTGTTGCACGAATCACCATAATCAAACGCGAAACCTAAGGCGTTCACAGTTTTTCAGCAACCTGGCTGTCATGATCCCACTTCAGAAATGAGACTGTAGATCCATGGCTTTGCGTCATTCCCTTTCGGTGAATTTTGCCGGTATGCGGTTATAAATGAATTTGTGGAGAATTTTCCTTTACAATATATTCCTTGCTCCGCTTTTGTCAATAACCCCTGTGAGAAGAAACTCGGAATTTGACGAATATTCAGGAGTGGAAATGGCTAAATATTTGGATTTTCAAACTTTTGAAAATGGTTGTCCCTGGAAGACTAAAGTCTTAAAATGCAAATGGCCGTTTAGGTTGATTAATGTGGGAAGTGAGCACAAAGCCTCATTACATTCCTGATTTACTGCAAAACATTAAGAATTCACTAGATATACAGCATTACAAATTTCAGTGATAGGACTTAAGTAATAGTGATGTAAGATGTTAGCTTATAGACAAGCTATGACAATAGAACGACTATAGTAAAGAAGTGCAAAGCACGGTTTTTACCCTTATGCACAATTTCAACAATTTGTGAATATTACATAACAATCTTTGTTTTGCCCAAAAAAAGAGACACCTCCCGCAGAAAATTCCGCAGGCGTGTCTCTTTGTGCTGAGGTTAAAATTTGAAAATATGAATCGTTTTTTGCAGGTTGAAGACCGCGGAGGTCATCTTCTCTGTCTCCTCAGCTACGGATTGAAGAGCATGAATCTGTTCGTTCATCGCTGCGGATACCTCTTCCGTCCCTGCGGCGGTCTCCTGGGTGATGGCTGAGATATTCTCGATCGCCCCGGAGATCTTGAGCGCGCTCTCCAGCATAAGGTCACTCTCTGCGGAAAAGGAGGCAATCTGCTCGGTTATGTATTGGACACTATGCACAATTTGAGCAAAAATGTTGGCTGTCTCCGTAATCATCTCATTCTGCACTTGGACTACCTCTTCATTGATGGCGATGTTATCGATAGCCTGCTTGATATCCGCTTCGATGCTGCGTACCAGACCGAACACCTCTTTGGTTGAAGCGGTGGATTCCTCGGCCAGCTTGCGGACCTCCTGGGCAACAACGGCGAACCCGCGGCCATGCTCGCCTGCACGGGCAGCTTCAATAGAAGCATTGAGCGACAGCAGGTTGGTCTGTTCAGCAATTTCGGTAATCGTCTTGGTAATCATCGTAATGCCTCGTGCGTTATGCGATAGGGCTTCGATAGTATCCGCCACCTTCTGGGTAGCCTGGATGTTCTTGCGCATGCCTTCGGCTTGGGTATCCACCGATTGCCGTCCCTGTTCTACCAATTCCAGCGTATGTACAGACCTTTTATTCATTTCCTTGGTGGAATTCGTATAATTGGAGACTTTGATTTCGATATCCTTGATCGATTCGGTCATATCAGCGATATCCACCGAGATTTCGTTAGCACCGAGGGCCAGTTCATTGGAGGAGGAGGCCACCTGCGCCATGACAAACTTCAGGTTCTGATTCTTGTCTTCAATCCCGCGGCTGGCGTCCATAACCTGACGGGTAATCTGTGAGGCATCGGTGAGGATTTTTTTGAGCTTGTCAATCATGGTGTTGAAGGAGCGGCTGATGTCGCCCATGGAGCCATTCTCATCGGCACGGCTGGTGAAGTCGCCTTTGGCAATCGTGTGCGTCACATTGGAGATATCCTCAAATGAAGATGTAAGCGTTCTCTCAATGAAGCGCGCAAGCGGGTAAGTCAGCGCTGCCAGGACGGCGACAAGAATAATGCCGATGAGCAGCCTGTCCATGAGGATTAGTGTGATTAAGACAGGGACAGCGAATAAAGCGGCAACCAGGTAACATCCGGTGACGATTTTTTGTTTCAACGGCAGCTTGTTCATCCAGTCCATAATGTAAAGTCCCCCTATAAATAATAATGTGTATTGTAATATTATAGGGGATACTAGTGCATTTGGTCTATTATTAAAAATCGTATAATGCTGCCGCTTCACGCAGAGCCGCAGCAACCGTATCCGCAAGCTCAGGCGGTGCCGTCACCTTGATACCCTGACCCAGGGACAGGATGATCCGGCACGCAGACTCCGGCGTGTTGAACTCGGCCTCGGCCCTGATCCAGCCCGGGGCCTCAGCAGGCTCCTGGTGCAACAGGGCGACGTATCGCTCCTTCTGCAGCTCCTTCATCGTTTGCTCTCTTACAAGAAGGCTGGAGGGGTACCTGGGCAAGGCAGACTTGAATGCGGCGGTGGAGGTCTCCCAGTACTCAGACAGGTGGAAATCCTCCGGCTGCTCAAAAGACTCATCTGTGACTTTGGCCTCAGTGATTCTGGAGACCCTGTAGGTCCGCAGCTCGCTGTGATGCCCCGCGACCAAGTACCAGACGCCGCGCTTGACTACCAGCCCCAGCGGTGCAACCAGCCGCTCTGCGGCGTCCTCCCCGCGCAGATAGGTGATGCTCACCTTGCGGTTTTCCCATAAGGCTCCCTGCAAAGCGGATAGGCAGGGATAGGTTTCCCCGGAGGGATGCCACCCGGCTCCGTCGATGTGAATCCGCTGGCTGAGGAAGCTGAAGGGGGTGACTGGCTGCCGCGTAGCGACGGCCTGGAGCTTGCGGGCGGCCGAGGAGAACTCCTCCTGAATGCCCAGAGCGTGCAGAATCGCCGGATCAGCGGGCACCAGCAGCGCGGCAATCTCCTTGGTGTTCATTCCGGTCAGGGAATTCCGGTAGCCTTCAGCCAGCTTCCAGCCGCCTTCCCGGCCGCGCTCCGCCAGCACGGGGATGCCGGAGAAGCTTAGTGCTTCCATATCCCGGAAGATTGTACGTTCGGATACCTCCAGCGTTAGCGCCAGCTCTTTGGAGCTGATTTTCCCGCGGCTCTGTAAGAGTTGAACGATAGTGATCAGGCGATCCGCTCTCATTCTGTAACCTCCCTTGAATGTATTATTTATATATGTCAATGGTTGTCATGTATAAGGTATATATTAGACAAGAGTACGGATTAGCGCAAATGATCATCTAATCCGGGCATGATAGATGAAAGGGAGCGGATCAAATGACAAATCTGCAAGGGAAAGTGGCATTGGTAACAGGCGGGAGCAGGGGAGCGGGCAGAGGCATTGCACTGGAGCTGGCGAAGGCTGGTGCCTATGTATACATTACGGGCAGGAATGCCGGTATGCCGCAGGAGGGACAAGCAAGAACGCTTGAAGGGGTGCTGGCTGAGATCCGCCGCTCAGGCGGGGACGGAGCCGTGATCCGCTGTGATCATACCAATGACAGCGAGACAGAGGCTGTAATCCGGCAGATTAGCGCAGAGCAGGGCAGACTGGATATTCTGGTCAATAACGTCTGGGGCGGCAATACTCTCCCTATCGGGAATGAACCGTTCTGGGAGCAGCCGGTGCAGCATTGGGATCATATGTTCACTGCCGGTGTGAGGGCGCAGCTAATGACTAATTATTATGCTGTACCCCTGATGCGCAGGGAAGGAGCGGGGGCGGGTAAATTAATCATCCATACGACCTTCTGGGACGAGTACAAGTACACGGGGAACTTCTATTATGATCTGTCCAAAAATGCGCTGGTGCGTATGGCCTACGGGCTATCCCTTGAACTGGCTGAGGATGGCATCGCAGTGATCCCCGTTTCTCCGGGCTGGATGCGGACCGAGCTGGTCCTGGACAGCTTCGGCACAGATGAGGAGCACTGGCAGGAGGAGGAGGGGCTTCAGACCACTGAATCAACCGCTTATATCGGACGGGCAGTTGCAGCACTTGCTGCTGATCCTGAAGTGATATCCATGACTGGTACTCCCCAGAAGGTAGGGGACCTGGCATGGAAATACGCCTTTACGGACACTGATGGCCGGCAGGTGCCAGCCTACCGGATTTCATAGTATAACGCAAAAACACTCTTTGGAAGTGCGCGGCCTGGGGCCTGCACTCCCGAAGAGTGTTTTATTGTGAAGAAATAAGAATTAGAGCAGAATGATCTCCTCAGCGGTGTTGATCTCCGGCAGTCCGGCCAGCTTCACCAGGACCTCCTTCGGCACACCCTTATCAACGGTCAGGAGCATAATGGCAGCTCCGCCGATGATCGTACGGCCAACCTGCATGGATGCGATATTGACGCCGTTCTCGCCAAGCAGGGTGCCGACGAGTCCGATGATACCCGGCTTGTCATTATGCGAGATCACAACCTGATGGCCTTCCGGAGCAATATCGACCGGGAACTTGTTGACCTTAACAATCCGTTCGCCATAGCCCTGCAGCAGGGTACCGGCGACCAGACGCTCTTCATCATGCTCAGCCTTGAGTGTTACCGTGATGAGGTTGGTGAAACCTTTGGTTTTGGAAGCCTTGGTCACCACTACATTCACATCACGGGTCTTCGCCAGATGCATCGAGTTGACGATGTTCACATCTCCGGCAAAGTGGCGGGTGAGCACACCTTTGACGACATAGCGGGTAAGCGGCTGGGTATCCACATCCGAGAGATCACCGGCATATTCCACATGGATCTCGCGGATCGCTCCGTCCGTAATCTGCGTAGCGAAGCTGCCCAGCTTCTCGCCGAGGGTGAAGTACGGCTGCAGCTTGTTCATCACGCTAGGTGCAACCGGCGGAATGTTCACCGCGTTGATGAACGGTTCGTTGCGCAGGATATGAAGGACCTGCTCGGATACATCGATGGCTACGTTCTCCTGGGCTTCAATCGTCGAAGCACCCAGATGCGGAGTCACGATAATCTTCGGATGTGTAAGGAACGGGTGGTCTGCTTCAGGCGGCTCCTTCTCGAAGACGTCGAACGCAGCACCGGCTACAATACCGCTGTCAATCGCTTCTACCAGCGCCATTTCATCGATGACACCGCCGCGGGCACAGTTGATGATGCGCATGCCTTTTTTCATCACTTCGAATTGCGGACGGGAGATCATGTGGCGGGTCTCCGGGGTGAGCGGTGTGTGAACGGTGATGAAGTCTGCACCGCGCACAATGTCGTCTACCGAAGCCAGCTTCACTTCCATTTTCTCTGCACGGTCAGCTGTCAGGAACGGGTCATAGGCCAGGATGCTCATGCCGAAGGCTTTGGCGCGCTTGGCCACCTCGCTGCCGATCCGGCCCATGCCGAGTACGCCCAGTGTCTTGCCGCGCAGCTCTACGCCGAGGAAGGTTTTTCTGTCCCATACGCCGGAAATCGTCTTCGCGTAGGCTTGAGGAATATGACGGGCCAAGGCCATCATCATGGCAAAAGCATGTTCACAGGTCGTAATGGTATTGCCGTCCGGAGCGTTGATAACGACTACACCGCGCTGCGTGGCTGACTCCAGCTTGATGTTGTCCACGCCGACTCCGGCCCGGCCGATAACCTTGAGATTAGTACCGGCGGCGATAATTTTGTCCGTCACGGTAGTCTGGCTGCGAACGAGTAAGCCGTCATATTCGCCAATGATTGCAACTAGCTCATCTTCACTTAGTCCTGTTTTCTTGTCTACAGTCACATCGCTTGCGTCCATCAATTGCTGAATGCCCAAATCGCTGATCGGGTCCGATACTAATACTTTAAACATGGTCTCTTGTCCTCCTTCAAATGGGAAAGCTATTGTATATGCCAAGGATCACCGGGTAAGGCAATCCGCAGTACCAGAACTTACAAGAGCGTAATAAGCAGCTTGACAACGGGGTAACGCGCTGTCGCACAAAAGAAACAGCATGCAGAAGTACCGGATTTACGAGTAGATGGCAATAAAAAAACTCCCAACCCCCATACTACTGCCGTAGTAAGGGACGAGAGTTCTCGTGGTACCACCCTAATTCACTGCGACGGTTAAGAAGCAGCCTCATTGGCCTGCAAAGGCCACACTGGTAACGGAGTGATCCGATTGTATCTACTCTTGTGTTCAATACAATATCTCAGGAGCGCTAAAGATTAATGTCCGCCACCGGTTCTCACCACCCACCGGCTCTCTGAAGACTGCAAATAATCTTTGTTCCATCATCGGTTTTGCTTGATTAATTTGTCATAATGTAACATGGTGATGCCAAGTGTGTCAATAGGATTCTTCTGCGCGGGTCCGCCTTGAAGTGGACCGTAAATTTCGTTATGATGCAATAACTGGTCCTACTCGTAGAAGAAAGGGAGCTGCGGCATGATCTCTTTACCGTAATATTGTTCCCGCCACTTGATGAAGTCCTGCTCCTGCACCGCACCGGTGGAGATGAGCAGGGTGACGGAGGACTGGATATCATTCAGCTTCAGCGAGCTGGCGGTCCCGGAATAGATCATGTCATCAATCTTGGCAGTGATATCCTGCGGATCATATCCGGCGTAGATGCCGCGGTTGAGCATGATATTGGCGATGGACGCATTCTTGAGCAAGAGCGGCATTTTTTTCCACTGAATGAAAGAGAGTGTCTTCAGCTCACCGGACTGCTGCGGAATGGACGGGTGGGTCTTCGACCCCCATTTCAGCATGGAATCATAGAAGTTCTTCTGGGCGAGCAGCCCGAATCTCACGGCACTGGTTGTGAAATTGTCGCTTCTCAGCACTTTGGCGGCTTCGGCGCCGGAAGCTCCCGCAGTCACCTTACTGGAGGCTTGGGAGAAGAGTGTGAGACTCTTAAGAATATTGAGCTGAGATTCATAGAGCATCGGCGAATTGGTGAAGAGCGAATCCTGGGTTACCTTATCATACTGCTTGTCCGCGAGAATACTCAGATTCTTCAGAGTTGCCGCATTCTGGCGTGCATCCGTGCTGCGGGCAAGAACGCCCACCTGTTCATTCCAATTGCGCTTGAATTCCCGGTAAGGCAAAAATACGTTATGATAAAAGGTGACAAGATCCTGCTGCTGGTAGGAGCCGGAGAATTCCTGGGCGCTCGGGTGGTCCTTCAGCTGTGAATACTTGGCCTCTGTCTTGTCAGCTCCAACCTTGACTCCCGTGAAAAATGAAGCGAATGCGGATATTAGAAAAAACAAAAAACCTAGTGTGTACATCATTTGAGTGCGGGAGGTACGGCTGTTCATGATTAAGTGCTCCTTCGTATAGGTAAATTAACTTATGTAAAAACATTTATAGAACAGGCAGGTTATAATGAAAAAATTCAAATTGGGTGACATCAAAATTAAAAAGGCCGATCCACAGCAGTTAACAGACAAGCTGTTACTCATTAATCTGTACATTACTCAGGGCCTTACCTTATTTATCGGTTTGATATGGATATTATTACAGAAAAGAAATCCTATTCACATATTAAATTTTCCGGATAGTGTACATTTCGTGTACTGGGGCCTTGGCCTTGCAGTTATTATGCTTGCTGTTGACTTCCTGCTGACCCATATTGTTCCTGAAGACAGCATGGATGACGGGGGGATTAATGAACTGCTGTTCGGCAAACGGCCGCTGTGGCATATTGTGGTCATTTCGGCGGTGGTTGCGGTGTGTGAGGAGCTGCTCTTCCGCGGAGCGATCCAGCATTCTCTCGGGCCGTACTGGACGAGTATACTGTTTGCTGTTATTCATGTCCGTTATCTGCGGCACTGGATTCCAACGGGCTGGGTCTTCCTCAGCAGCTATGGTCTTGGACTTATCTACATCCATTCGGGCAGTCTGTGGGCACCTATATTGTGCCATTTCCTTATAGATTTGTTCTCCGGTATGGTTATTCGTTACAGGAGGGTATCATGACAGAACAATTAAGCCGGGTAAGGTCCCGCCAGAAACAGCAGAAGAGAGAACAACAGCCTCCGGCCAGAGCGGCCAAGCGTCAGCCGGCTTCCGGGGCAGCAGAAGAGCGTGCGGGAAGTCCGGTACCGGTGGCAGGGACCCTGTCCAGAAAGGAGCGCTTATCCGGGCGCAGGGCCTCCGGGAGGCCGGAGCGTGAGGCGGCACAGCAGGAAGGGGAGCAGACTCCTTCGCGTGCGGAGAGCTATCCGTCAGAGAGAATCCGGTTCAGCAAAATGTTTATCAATTCGCTGATTGTTGTATTTCTGATGCTGCTGGGCTTCCTCCTGTGGTGGGGAATTAACGGGGCGCCGGATCTGGGCAGCCTATGGAGTTGACTGCGGTGCTCCTGATTCTATTAGGTGTGAGTCTTGGGGGAGCAGGGGGCATGGGTCTCCTTATGGTTGCTGCTGCCTTCAAGAAACGGTTGAATCATCTGGATATTGTACTGGACCGGCTTCCTGCCGCGTTCGACGGCTACCGGATACTGCTCATTACGGATATTCACCGCCGCCGTCTGCCGGAGGAGATGCTGACCCCGCTGCAGGGGAAGGTGGACGCTGTCTTCCTGGGCGGTGATATGACGGAGAAGGGCGCTTCCATAGAACGCCTGTTGAACAATATGACTCTGGCCGCTTCGGTTGCGCCTGTATATGCCGTACATGGGAATCATGATTACAGGGCGAATATCAATCTGGTGGATAACATCATCCGGGGAAGCGGAGCCAGGCTGCTGGTGGATGAGAACTGCGTCATTGAGCGGAACGGCGCGCAGTTTATTCTGACCGGGGTGGATTTCCCGCGGCAAGGCGGCAAGAAGGCCTACGGGCCTCTGCCTGCTGTGGCGGATGCGGAAGCCTTCCGGATCATCCTTGTGCATGATCCGCTCTGGCTGTCCCGGCAGCAGGAGATTCCGGCTGACCTGATTCTGGCCGGGCATACCCATGGAGGCCAGGTTGTACTGCCCTTGATCGGGAACCGGCATACCGATGAGTTCTACCGCCAATATAATGCGGGGATGTATGAGATCCCCCGGAGCTATAATGCGGGTCTCCCGCCGCTGAAGATGCTGATCAGCCGGGGGTTCGGTACGGCGCATCTGCCGCTGCGCTGGCGCAGTCCGGCCGAGATGCATGTGCTGACCCTGCGCTGCGGACAGCAGCATTCCGGATCGCAGAGATTCAATGTGATGAACCCATAAGCATGACAAAAAACCGGCTGCCCTCCTAACGGGGCAGCCGGTTTTGCTTGTTCATTCAGATCTTAACGCATCTTCAGCTCAATGCTGCGCGGATCTACAAAGCTGTAGCCCTTGCCCTCAAGCGTAGTCAGCAGAGTGTCAAGTGCCTCTACCGTCCAAGGCAGCTCATGCATCAGGATATTGCTGCCGGAATGCAGCTGATCGGTTACATTCTTGATCAGCTTCTCCGTTTTGCCTGCATCCTTGGCCTTCATCTCCCAGTCAAGGGAGCCATTGGACCAGGTCATATAGAGCATGCCGTTTGCAGCAGCGATTTTTTTGCCTACATCACCGCCGGCACCGTGCGGCGGACGGAAGAAGTGAGGGGTCTCACCGGTGATTTCCTTGACGATTCTTTGAACATCCTCAATTTGCTTCTTCACTTCGGCTTCCGGCTTATCCTTCAGCACGATGTGATCCCAGCTATGGTTGCCGAGTACGCCGCCCCGCTTGTGGATCAGCTCCAGCAGCTCGGGATGCTCCTTCACCCGGTACCCGTTGACGAAGAAGATCGCTTTGGCCTTGTGCTTGTCCAGTGTATCCATCAGCGGATTGATTAATTCCGCTTCCTTCGGCCCGTCGTCGAAGGTCAGCAGGACTACCTTCTTATTCGTGGCCGGATCATTCGGGACAATGTCATAATTCTTGTTCATATGATACAGCAGCGGCACCTGCGCATCGCTGGCTGCCGCAGGCGTGGCCTCCGGTGATGCAGTTGCCTCAGGTGCAGCTGATGCTGTTACCTCAGGTGCAGGAGATGCGGCTGTCTCCGCCGCTTCTGTTGCTGCCGCAGGCTGTGGCGTCTTCTCCGCCGCCTGGCTGCCTGTATTTCCACTGTTGCTGCAAGCTGACAGCAGACAAGCCGCCAAAAGCAGCGTTATTGTTGCTTTACCCACTTTTTTCATCTCGCTTTCTTGTTGTTTGGCTGTATGAGCGGCTACCTTTCCGCGAACACTAAGCATGATTTTACCATACAAGGAGGTTGGAGATATGAATACTTCGTCATTTCTGTGCGGGGTGCTGATTGGTGCAGCCGCCAGTATGATTATGTCCAAAAAACGCAGCGCCATGATGTCTGCCTTACTGCACTCGAACGGTTCTTCCTATAATGCGGGTGACAAGGCCAAGGACAAAATTATGGGGATGGCCATGACCGGCTTCGGCAGCACGGCAGCGGGCAGCAGTCATGAACACTCAAGCTCTCATGTATCCGGCGGTGGCGAGCATAGCGGTGGCGATCATAAAGAGGATTCCCCGTTAAAGTCCAAAGAATCAAATCTGAACATGCTGAAGGATTTCATCCGCAGCAACCCTGATGTGAAGCATGAAGTCGAGCAGATTCTCAAAGATACTCATACCGCCATACCGGGTTTGTAACCGGATTTAACCGCTGCAGAATCATTTTGGCGATGCCGGCATCGCTGAAGTGATTCTTTTTTAATATGGCTTTACATATAATGGGCAGCAAATTGGGCTGAATCTATATTTATTTACGTGCATTTGTAGCTTCAAAATGATAACATACATACATAGTAACCATTTTTGGCTCATTACTCGGGACTCATCATACATTAATATTAAATGAGCTTGCAAAAGGAGGATCCTGTCATGAGAATAGAGCGATTAAGTCAAGATAAGATACGGATTTTCCTCACTTTTGACGACCTGAGCGAGCGGGGCATCCAGAAGGAAGACATGTGGCAGGAGGTTCCCAAGGTGCACGACCTCTTTACGGAAATGATGGATCAGGCGTACAGCGAGCTTGGTTTTGACGCTACGGGTCCGCTTGCCGTGGAAGTGTTCGCATTGCCCGCGCAAGGCATGGTCGTTATTGTGACCCGGGGGAAATATGATCACCATCAGTACGGTGGGGCCGGGGAAGATGAATTGCCTGAAGAGATTTACGAAATGGAAGTTACTCTTGAACAAAGCGACTCCATTGTATATGCATTCCGCGATTTCGAGGTTCTGGTGGAAGCGGCTCATGTGCTCATCGGCAATATTACTTCTCAAGGACAACTGTATTCTTATAATGATAAATGGTACCTCTACTTCGATCCGAAGGAATTTGAAGAGGCTGCACTGTCAGGGCTGGTAGGCGTGCTCGCTGAATTCGGAGATTCCTCTCCGGTCACTCAGGCTGTTCTGGCCGAATACGGCAAGACGGTTATGGCGGAGAATGCGATTCAGACGCTGTGCAATCATTTCAAACGCCAGGAATAAGAGATAGTGGGAAGGTACCAGTCCGGCCATAACGGCTTCAGCAGAGATTAGGTATTAGCGCAAGGGAGGCTATTCGGTGCTTTTGTTATCGGTCATTTCGTCAGCAGTTGCACCGGGACTTGCGCTGCTGACTTTTTTCTATCTGAAAGACAAGTATGATCAGGAACCGCTCCATATGGTGCTTAAGGTGTTCCTGCTCGGCCTGATGATCGTGCTGCCTGTGATGATTATCCAGAGGGGACTGGTGCTGGGGCTGGACGGCGGTCCTTATGTGGATTCCTTTCTGATCTCAGCCGGGGTGGAAGAGGCCCTGAAGTGGTTTGTGCTGTACCATATGATTTACAATCATACCGAATTTGACGAGCCCTATGATGGAATACTATATGCCGTAGCGATTTCGCTCGGCTTCGCAACGATAGAGAATGTAATGTATGCATGGTACAGCAATGCTTCAATCGGCACCATGATTCTAAGGGCGCTGCTTCCAGTCTCCGGACATGCCATGTTCGGGGTAATTATGGGCTACCATATGGGCAGAGCCAAGTTCTCCGGCGGGGTCAAGACCCGTAAGATTCTGCTGATTTCATTGCTTCTGCCCTGGCTGTGGCATGGAATCTATGATTTTCTGCTCGCGACGACGGCTAATTATTGGATTTGGTTTATCGTGCCCCTGATGGCGGTCCTATGGTATAGAGGCATGGGGAAGGTAGCGCGGGCCAACAGCCGTTCCCCGTTTCGCTTTTTGAAGCGTGAGGAAGAGGTTAACCTATAATCGAGATGGACACACTTAATCCTACAGGGCAGTTCCTTAAGGCAAGGAATTCCAGAAAGGAGAGAGAGGTGTCTTTTTTTGCGAGTAAAAGTTCGGATTGTCTGCAAGCAGTGCGGCGAAACCTACATATTAAGAGGGAACAAGGAGCATGGGGTTGTCCAGACCGGCTTCAAGCAATGTCTGTGCAGCTGTGTAAGCGGCTTCGAGATTGAGGAACGGGCCTAAAGACCGGATTCTTGAAAAAGTGCATAAGTCTTCTCAGTTATTGTCAAACTAACGGCAATAAGCTACTGAAAGGAGCTATGCGGACCTATGTACAAAAGATTAAGTGCCATAATGTTCCCGCTTACCGCACTCTTGCTGCTTGGAGCGCTCGTCTGGGGGTATCAGGAGAATCAGGAGAAGAATTCGATTCTGATCAAAGCGGAGAATCAGTATCAGCGCGCATTCCATGATCTCTCCTTCCATGTGGAGCGGCTTCACGGTGAGCTTGGCAATACGCTTGCGGTGAACACTACCTCTAACGGAATGCACCGCAAAGGACTGGTCAATGTATGGCGGATTACCAGCGAGGCGCAGAACGAGATCAATCAGCTGCCGCTGACGCTGCTGCCGTTCAGTGAGACGGAGGAGTTCCTCTCTAAGATCTCTAATTTCTCCTACAAGGCTGCGGTGCGTGACTTCACGAAGAAGCCGCTGACAGAGGGGGAGATGGCGAATCTGAAGACGCTCTACCAGAATTCGGCTGAAATCTCCAAGGACCTGCAGAAGGTTCAGGACAAGGTCATCGGCAAAAAGCTGCGCTGGATGGATGTAGAGACTGCACTGGCTACAGAGCAGAAGGCCGAAGACAACACGATCATCGACGGATTCAAAACCGTGGATAAACGCGTGGCGGCATACCCGGAGCTGGACTACGGCCCATCGGTTGCAAGTATCTATGATAAGCGGTCGGTGAAAAAGCTGGGCGGCAAGCCGGTTACCGCTGACCAGATCAAGGGCAAGGCGATGAAGTTCGCCGAGCTGGGCGGGAAGGCACAGGTGAAGATTCAGGAGAATGGGAAGGGAACGGAGTGGGCTTCTTATACAGCCACTGTGACTTCCAGTGACCATAAGGAGCCGGTCTCGATGGACTTCACGGCGGAAGGCGGACTGCTGATCTCTTACAACGACAACCGCGAGGTAGGGCCTGCCAAAGTATCCATGAAGCAGGCTGTGGAGAAGGCGGGTAAGTTCCTGGAGAAGAAGGGCTATCCCGGCATGACCGCAGTCAGTGCGGACCGGTACGATAATCTGGGCAATCTGACCTTTGTCAGCAGCCAGGACGGCGTGCTCATCTATCCCGAGAAAATGACGGTTCGTGTCGGGCTGGATACGGGGGAAGCTATAGGGTTTCAGGCAAGCGACTATGTGAATGAGCATAAGGAGAAGCGTGTGCTGCCGAAGCCGAAGCTGTCCCTGGCTGAAGCCAGAGCGATGCTTAACCCGGAGTTCAAGGAGCTCTATAACCGGCTGGCCTGGATCGAGAATGAAGATGCGGTGGAACTGCTGACCTATGAATTCGGGGGCAAAATCAACGGCTCACAGTTCAGGATTTATCTGAATGCCGCAGACGGTAATGAGGAAGCGGTGGAGCAGATCCGCACCTCCTCGGGAGCACAGGATAAATAGCCGGACTTTCCATGGGGACAGCTAAAACCGGCTCTATAAAGAAGACGCATTTCCGGAAACGGAGGGCGTCTTTTTTTTGATGCTGAAACTATGGACTGCAAGCCGGTTGCGGCTGTTGGTGTTCAACGCCTAATAATATTTCTGACCTGCCTCAAGAGGGCATGCTATAATCGGTTTAGCATTTATTACTAACTCAAGCGGCGGTGACAGGTTTGTATCCCAAAATTAATGAATATCTATACCTCCAGGTCGCATCCAGCGATGCGGCAGAGTCTGAGATCCAGTACCGGGCGAGGATTGCTGATATGGAGGACGAGAGCATCCTGATAGAAATCCCCATGCAGGAGAGTAACGGCCGGCTTAAGAAGCTGTTTATCGGTGACGAGCTGTCGGTCTATTTTCTCACAGAGGGCGGCATTAAGAATTATTTCAATACTCATGTGCTCGGCTTCAAGGAAGATGTCATCCGGATGGTCCGGCTGCGCAAGCCTGCGGCGGAGTCCATCTTCAAAATTCAGCGCCGCAGCTTCTTCCGCGTCAATGCGGAGCTGGAGCTGGCCGTGAAGGATGCCCTGGGCAGCCGGTTTCTGGTGCGCACCGAGGATATCGGCGGCGGCGGGACATCATTCTTAAGCGATGCCAAAATTACATTAGGGGTGGCCGACAAGCTGGCCTGCTGGCTGCTCGTCTCCTACCGCAACGGAAGCACGGAGCATGTTAATTTCGAAGGCGAGATTGTACGGATCAAACCGCTGGAGACCGGACGGAATCTGGTCATGGTTAAATTCTCGGCCATTTCCGATTCGGAGCGGCAAAAAATTATCCGGTACTGCTTTGAACGCCAATTCGATTTCCGCAACCGCTGATTCCCTGCGCAGGAATCTTCAAGAGGGCCCTGAATCAGCTTTTTTCTCCCTAAAAAACCTCAATGTCATTTTGCACTGGGGTTCAAACTGTGGTATAATTTTATAAGTCGCAGGCAATGCCTGCTTTTTTCTTGAGAATATCAGCAAGTTCCAAGAGAGATATGTCGATATGCGTATTTCTGCGGAAGAGTGTTTGAGGAGGAATGCCCCGTTGGACAGGCAGGATACACATACTAACGACCGAATTAACGTCGCCATCGACGGACCTGCCGGGGCAGGCAAGAGCACTGTAGCCCGATTGGTAGCACGGGAGCTGTCTTACATTTATGTAGACACGGGTGCCATGTACCGGGCAATCACCTGGTATATGCTTCGTGAAGGCATAGCTGCAGAGAATCATGAGCTGGTGGACCGGAAGGTCCAGAATATGGCGATTGAGCTTCTGCCTGAGAAAGATGTGCAGAAAGTGCTGATTAATGGGGAAGACATGACCCCGCATATCCGCAGTCTTCAGGTCAGCGGCCAGGTGTCGCAGTATTCGAAGATTGAGGGTGTTAGATCCAGACTGAGTCACTTGCAGCGTCAGATGGCGCTCCGCAAGGGAGTCGTGATGGATGGCCGGGATATCGGTACAACCGTACTGCCGGATGCCGAAGTGAAGATTTTCATGACGGCAAGTGTGGAGGAGCGTGCTCTCCGTCGTTACAAGGAACTGAAGGATACGGAAACAGTGACTCTCCAGCAGCTTGAACATGATATTGCAGCGCGGGACCGGCTTGATGAAGGCCGGGAGATTTCACCGCTGTGCCGTGCCGAGGATGCTATTCTTCTCGATACGACGCATATGGATATCCTTCAGGCCGTGGAAGCCATCGTCTCCCACTGCAGAACCTATGTTAACGGGGAGAGAAATCATCTATGATTTATGCATTTTGCGTGGCCTTGCTTCGTATGATTTATGCCATACTGTTCCCGCTCAAGATTGTGGGAAGAGAGAATGTGCCGAAGGAGGGTGGAGTCCTGCTCTGCGCGAATCACATCAGCCTGCTTGATCCCATGACGATCGGCATTAAGCTGAAGCGACAGGTAAGATATATGGCCAAGGCGGAATTATTCAATGTTCCGGTGCTGGGCTGGCTCATTAAGCAATTGGGCGCATTTCCTGTCAAGCGTGGCGGCGTAAGCAAAGAATCCATTAAGACGTCCCTCAATACGCTTCGCAGCGGACATGTGATGGGCATCTTCCCGGAAGGAACGCGGAACTCCGATTCAGGTTCAGCCAAGAAGGGTGCGGCAAGCTTCGCGCTCCGCAGCGGCGCAGCCGTTGTGCCGGCAGCCATTATCGGGTCCTACAAGCCGTTCCGCCGGATGACTGTTGTATATGGGGCACCCATAGACCTCAGTGCATTTGAAGGTGCGGGGAGTGATTCTCTGGACGCTGTAACCGATGTTATTATGGGACGCATCCATGAAATGATCAGTACCGGCAAGCCCAGTTCGCGGTAAGTCCGGGAGTCAATCTTCTGTTTCTGTGAATAGCTTATAAATTACAGCATAACCGCTATTTTTTGGAACATACTAATCAGCAAAGTGAAATGGTTTAACGAAGCAATGATTGTTTTGAACTCTGCTCTACGCGGGTTTAAATAAATGGGGTTTTGAATCGAGGAGGGTAATCACATGTCTGAAGAAATCAAGAATCAAGAAGCTGCGGATAACGTTGAGAATAACGAGACCGTAGATAAGGCAGAAACTGTAGAATCCGCTGTTACCGAATCTGCAGAAGTTGTTGCCAGCAATGAAGAAGAAGTGACAAGCCAGGAAGGTCTGGAAATCATTTCTCTGAAAAAAGGCGATACCGTGAAAGGAACAATCGTCAAAATTGAAGATAACCAAGCTTATGTAAGCATTGGATATAAATACGACGGCGTTATTCCTATTCGCGAATTGTCTTCCGTTCAGCTGGACAATGCCGCAGCAGCGGTAGAAGTCGGCCAGGAAGTGGAATGCAAGGTTGTCAGCATCAACGACAACAAGGAGAGCCTGGTGCTTTCCAAGCGTGCCATCGACAGCGAGAAATCATGGGAAGATCTGGAGAAGTATTTCGCTTCCCAGGAATCCTTCGAAGTTACTGTAGCTGATGTTGTCAAAGGCGGCCTTGTGGCTGACGTTGGCGCACGCGGCTTCATCCCGGCTTCCATGGTTGAGCGTCACTTCGTTGAAGATTTCAGCGACTACAAGGGCCGCACACTGCGTGTCAAAGTGAAAGAGCTTGACCGTGAGAACAGCAAGGTAATTCTCTCCGCCAAAGAAGTTCTGGAGGAAGAATTCGAAGCTAACAAGCAGAAGATTATGGCTGAGCTGTCTGAAGGCCAAATCATCGAAGGTACGGTTCAACGCCTGACTCAATTCGGCGCATTCGTTGATGTTGGCGGCGTAGACGGACTGGTTCACGTATCTGAGATTGCTTGGAACCACGTAGAGAAGCCATCCGATGTTGTATCCGAAGGCGACAAGGTTCGCGTGAAAGTACTTAAGGTTGATCCTGAAAAGGGCAAAATCAGCCTCAGCATCAAAGCAGCTGCTCCGGGTCCTTGGGATTCCGCAGCAGGCAAGATCAACATCGGCGATGTAGTTACAGGCGAAGTTAAGCGTCTTGTGAACTTCGGCGCATTCGTTGAACTGCTGCCAGGCGTTGAAGGCCTTGTGCATATCTCCCAGATCTCCCACAAGCACATTGGCACTCCGCATGAAGTGCTCAAGGAAGGACAGGAAGTACAAGTGAAAGTGCTTGACTTCAACCCATCCGAGAAGCGCGTCAGCCTGAGCATCAAGGAAACTGAAGAAGCTCCGGCTCCTTCGGCCAGACCAGAACGCAGCAACAGCAGAGACAGAGCGCCTAAGGAAGTGCTGAACAATCCTAACGTATCGCTCAGCAACGAAGGCCTCAGCTTCACACTGGCTGAACGTTTCGGCGACAAGCTGGACAAATTCAAGGGTAACAACTAATCCCTTTGTTATCTCATCATAACGGGTAAAGTAATCGGCGAGCCCTCGATCAGAGGGTTCGCCGATTGTCTGTTCCAGGGCATACAGGATAGTGGCAATACATGGGTAAGACGGTTAGCCAATTGGAATGTTTTTTGCTATGATGAGTAACGTAAGGAAGACAGGAGGAATGAATATGGCAAGACCCGTAGTGGCCATTGTCGGCAGGCCTAACGTCGGAAAGTCGACGATCTTTAACCGGCTGATTGGCGATAGACTGGCCATCGTAGAAGATAAACCGGGGATTACACGTGACCGGATATATGGAGTCTCCGACTGGAACGGCAAATCCTTCAGTGTCATTGATACTGGCGGGATTGAGATTGACGGAGAAGACGCGATTCTGAAATCCATCCGTGTTCAGGCGGAGCTGGCGATTGAGGAAGCGGATGTGATCGTCTTCATGTGCGAGGCGAAGAGCGGACTCACGAGTTCGGATGAGGAAGTGGCGCAGATTCTGTTCCGTTCCGGCAAGCCGATCGTTCTGGCTATCAACAAAGTGGATAACATGAAGCGCACCGAAGATATTTATGAATTTTACACCCTTGGAATCGGTGATCCGATCGGCATTTCAGGAAGTCACGGAACCGGAATCGGCGATCTGCTGGACGCGGTTGTTGAACGTCTTCCGGATAAAGTGGATGAGGAATATGATGAAGATGTCATCCGTGTAGCCTTGATCGGACGTCCGAATGTGGGTAAATCCTCACTGGTTAATGCCATTCTGGGCGAAGAACGCGTTATTGTCAGTGATATTGCGGGGACTACACGCGATGCGATTGATACGCCGTTCGAACGGGATGGCCAGCGTTATGTGCTGATCGATACAGCGGGCATGCGCAAACGCGGCAAGGTCTATGAGAACACGGAAAAATACAGTGTAATGAGAGCCATGAAGGCGATTGAGCGTGCTGATGTTGTACTCGTTGTAATCAACGGGGAAGAAGGCATCATCGACCAGGACAAGCATATTGCCGGGTATGCCCATGATGCGGGCAAGGCTTCGGTCTTTGTTGTCAACAAATGGGATGCCATTGAGAAAGACGACAAGACGATGCAGAACTTTGAACGCAACATCCGCGATCACTTCCTGTTCATGAGCTATGCTCCAGTGGTATTTCTGTCTGCGCTTACGAAACAGCGTCTGCAGAAGCTGCTGCCTGTCGTGCAGCATGTCGCCCAACAGCACGCCCTGCGGATTACCACCCATCTGGTGAATGATGTGGTATCGGATGCCGTGGCGATTAATCCTCCGCCTACGGACAAAGGCCGCCGTCTGCGCATTAACTATGTCACCCAGGTGGCAACGAAGCCGCCGACCATCGTGGTATTCGTCAATGATCCTTCGCTGATGCACTTCTCCTACGAACGTTACCTGGAGAACAAGCTGCGTGCAGCGTTCAATTTCGAGGGTACACCGATCCGCCTCTTTACACGGCGCAAATCCGAGAACGAAGGTTAGGGGAGAAGAGTAGTGGCGTTTGAACTTCTGGTTATCGTTATAAGCTATCTGCTTGGCTCCATCAGCTTCAGTGTACTGCTCGCCCGGCTGCTTAAGGGGATTGATATCCGCCAATATGGAAGCGGCAATGCGGGAGCGACCAATACACTGCGTGTGATGGGGAAGGGACCGGCCATACTGGTGCTGTTTCTGGACGTACTGAAGGGAATTGCCGCAGTCTGGCTTGGCACATGGGCCGGGGGATGGGGAAGCTGGGTCGCAGTGGTCTGCGGACTGGCTGCCATCATCGGGCATAACTGGCCGGTCTATTTTCATTTTCGCGGGGGGAAAGGGATTGCAACGACGATTGGAGTGATGGCTACACTGGTATTCTGGCCTGCACTGATTGCCGGGGCGATTGCCATTCTCGCTATTATACTTACACGGTATGTCTCGCTGGGCTCGCTGATCTTTGTGGCTCTGACTCCAGTGTGTCTGCTGTTCACAGAGCATACGACCCCGGAGCTATGGGGAAGCCTGGTCATCGTAGTGTTCGCCTTCTGGCGTCACCGCAGCAACATCGTGAAGATCTCGCAGGGCCGTGAGAACAAAATCGGCTCCAAAGCCAAGGAGGGGAATCGCGTTGTCTGATAAAGTAACCGTGCTGGTCGCGGGCAGTTGGGGAACTGCGCTGGCTACTGTGCTGGCGGCTAACCACTCGGAGGTTTATCTGTGGACGCGAAAGCCTGAGCAGGCTGCCGAGATTAACGAAGCACATACGAATCATCATTTCCTGCCGGGGGTTAAGCTCCCTGGAAATATTATTGCCACCACGGACATGGAGACTGCCGTCTCCGGTTCGAAGGCGGTAGTCATTGTGGCGCCTTCTTCCGGAGTGCGTCAGGTGGCGCATAGCCTTAAGCCGTTCTGGAAGGAAGATATGCTCTGCATTCACGCCACGAAGGGCTTCGAGACCGAGACCATGAAGCGGATGTCCACAGTGATCTCGGAAGAGCTGGGCTGCAGCGAAGGCGATATTGTGGTGCTCTCCGGGCCGAGCCATGCTGAAGAAGTGGTACGGCTCTGTCCGACCACGGTCGTCGTGGCTTCGCCGGATGAGAGCCGTGCCAAGGCGGCGCAGGGGCTGTTCATTAACAACGACTTCCGTGTGTATACCAACAGGGATCAGCTAGGGGTAGAGCTGGCTGGTGCACTGAAGAATATTATCGCGCTGGGTGCGGGGCTGTCCGACGGGCTGGGGTTCGGGGATAATGCGAAGGCGGCACTGCTTACCCGCGGCCTGGCCGAGATCTCCCGGGTCGGGGTAGAGATGGGTGCGAATCCCTTAACCTTCTCCGGCCTTGCCGGACTTGGTGACCTGGTCGTAACGGCAACAAGCCAGCACAGCCGCAACTGGCGCGCCGGCTCCATGCTGGGCCAGGGCCAGCCGCTGAATGAGGTGCTGGACTCGATGGGGATGGTTGTCGAAGGCATCCGGACGACAGAGGTGGCTTATGCGATCTCGCTGAAGCTGGGCGTACAGATGCCCATCACCGACCAGATTTATCATGTGCTGTTCAAGGGCAGAACACCGCGTAATGCGGTGGAAGCCCTGATGGGCCGTGACCGTAAGACGGAGATGGAGGCCATCTCCCAGGAGACCTGGGAGCAGTGGCATTCCTGATCACGTTCACCTTTTGCCGGAATATCTCATATGTTGTTAATGGGGATTGACGGAGGAGGGATGAACAGTGAGCAGAGATTTTTCCAAGGATGCTTTGAACGCCATCAACAAGAAGACGGGCAAAAACATTTCGGAAGGTGCCATCAAAAAGCTGGCCGGTACGGTTAAGCCGGGCACCACACAGAATGAAGCCCAGCTCCGCCAGTTAATTAAACAGGTATCAGCTATGGCTAAAGTGCCGGTCAGCGAGGCTACAGTGCAGGAGATCGTCAATGCTGTTAAAAAAGGCGGCGCCGGTTCCGGTACGATGGAGTCTTTAATGAAAATGATGCTGAAAAAATAGCATATCCGTGAAGTAAGCCATTCCTGCCGGGATGGCTCCTTTTCAGACTGGGCATAACTCCGGAAGGTAAGCTGATTCCGTGGTTGATGCCCTTTTTTCCATCGCCAGGGGCTAATCTGTAAATTAATACTTAAAAAATGACGGATTTCACGCTATAATAGTCGCAATCCGGGAAAAGTGAAATGGAGGCGCATGACCTATGGACCCGATGACAAAAATGTGGCTGTCTCTGATTGCGGTACTGATTATGGGCTTATCCGTTTTTTTGATTACTTTTGCACGCAGCAAGACGAAGGGACTGCTTAGAGCTGTTTTATCGGTCATTGCTTTTGTCATCCTGCTGATCGGAGTTCTGGGCGGGGCCGCTTCAATTATGTAAGCATTTACATTATACTCAGGCAGACGTGTTTCTGACAGAATCGTTAGTTGATTTTACAGGAATGGGGCGTGTGTAGTTTGATGGCCGGTTCAGGAATTCCTTATGTGCTGGAGACGGCACTGGGCAGCATAGCGCGGGAGCTGGATATTATCGGGCCGGGTAAGCCGCCGGTGTGGCTGCTGGGGGGAAGCTGCGGTCTGCTGCTGCACGGGGTTCAGCTGAGTGCTGCTCCGCGCGATATTGACCTCTATTGTGATTTGGAGGATACCGCGCAGCTTCATCGGGCACTGCTGAGATACACTGTCTGCGCACCGGAGGAGGATTATAGCGGAGGCTGTTACTCTCTGCGCGGGCTCTACTTCATCGGAGAGGTGAAGGTTGAGCTGGTGGGCGGATTCAGGATCGGCAGCGGCTCCGGGCAATATTCAGTGGATATCAGCAAGCTGCAGCCCTATGCCCCGGAATGTACGTTCGAAGGGAGCGGCCGCCTGGCCCTGATGCCGCTTGTCCATGAGCTGATCTTCAATCTGCTGCGCGGCAGGGAAGAACGCTGCCGGGCGATTGCGGAGCTGATGAAGCAGGATGTAGCCGGTCATCTGCCGCTTCTGGAGCAGCTCATTGAGGAGAATCATCTGGAAGCCGACGGCCTGCAGTCTAGGCTGGACGAGCTGCTGGGGATATCCGAATCTATACGTATATAACCTGATTCCAAGGAAGGAGGCTGTAAGATGAATGCGAAATCGCAAATAACGGTCACTTTCCTTCCGGAACAACGCACAGCTTCTGTCAAGCATGGGGTTACGCTGCTGGAGGCTGTGCGCAAAGCCGGAATCGTCCTGCCTACCCGCTGCGGGGGCAAGGCGGGATGCATGATGTGCAAAGTGTCCGTAGAGCGTACGGATGCCGCGGGACTCAGACCTCCTGCGGAGGCGGAGAAGCGCAAGCTTGGCAGCCTGCTGGATGAAGGCGTCCGCCTGGCCTGTCAGGCCGCTGTATGGGGCGACGTCCAAGTGCATATTCCCGAGGACCCGCTGAAGGCGGCTGTACGCCGCAGACTGGAAGCGGCGCGACGTGGCGAATCGGAGGACTTATGGTGATGGTTACTCCCGGCGCAAATGCAACCCTAAACGAACAGAGAGGAGCCCTACGAGTGGACTCCATGCATCTGGTGAAGCTCCGGCAGAGCCGGCACAGGTCTGCGATGCTGCTGCTGCCGCTGCTTGTCCTGCTGATCTTGTCTCTAACCGGCTGCATGTATCCCCGGGAGCAGCAGCAGCCCGGCAGCAGTTACCGCGAGAGTGTGAAGCGGGTGCAGGAGGCGGTCGATGATTATCAGGAGCAGAAGGGGCTGCTGCCGATCTTGACCAGCGATCAGGACACGCCCAGATACGAGAAATTCGTGATTGACCTGAATAAGCTGCAGCAGGAAGGGTACCTGGACGAGATCCCGGCAGCAGCGTTCGAGAAGGGCGGGAGCGCCCATTTTCTGGTGCTGGATGAGGAGACGGACCCACAGGTCAAATTAATGGACCTGGTGACCGTGCAGAAGGTTAACGATATCCAGCGCAAGGTGAACCTCTATAAGTCTGCGCACGGCGGGAAGCTTCCGGCAGGGGAGGAGCTATATCCGGGCCTTGTATCTATCGATGCCAAACGGGCAGGGACAGGGACAATCAAGCTAAGCAGCGTATATTCGGGCCAGACGCTCGGGCTCCTGATGGATCGCAGCGGGGCAGTCTATGTTGATTACGGTGCGGATATCTCCTCAGCCATTGATAAGAACGGCAGCAGCCCGGAGGCAGACCGTGACCTGCGTCTGGAGCTTACGCAGGCCTCCTATTATGTCCCTGTCAAGTCTCTCCCTTATCTGTGGGTGGATGGCCGTCCCGTCCCGCAGGCTCCGCAGGAATAGCAATATAATATTATAAATTAAGGCAGCAGTTCTCCGGGAGCGGGGGATTGCTGCTTTTTTGTATGGGGAATCTCAGAATGGATAGTAGTTCTAGGCCGCAAGCCGCCCTCATAGACTTGATGAGAAGACTTCCGGGTGTCTTGACGCAGTGGCGAGCTAGAGTGGGTATACGAAATTTCAGATGCAAAAATGCGCGGACGCTGGTCATAAATCCGTTACGGATACATATGATGATACTAGTCCAAATGCATGTCCGAGCATTCGGAGTTTAGCGCGGGGCAACCTTGCTTCGCCTCAGGCAAGTAAGCTAGGCTTCGGGCGGGCAAAGCTTAGTCCGGTGGTTGTCCTGCAAGGGTCAGTTTGCCGGCGGAACGCGAAGTCGATGCTCTTCAGGCATTTTTTCTTCGGAGTAATATGAGGAGGGGATCTCTTTTGGAAAAAGTGGATATTTTCAAGGACATTGCCGAGCGTACCGGCGGAGACATTTATCTTGGCGTCGTCGGCGCGGTTCGCACGGGGAAATCGACATTCATCAAGCGCTTCATGGAAACGATTGTTCTGCCGAACATCACGAGTGAAGCAGACCGGGTAAGAGCGGTCGATGAGCTGCCGCAAAGTGCGGCAGGCAAAACTATTATGACTACCGAGCCTAAATTCGTACCCAACAATGCGGTGCAGATTAAGGTGGCCGAAGGCCTGGAGGTTAACGTCCGGCTGGTCGATTGTGTAGGCTATGCAGTGGAAGGCGCAAAAGGGTATGAGGATGAGAATGGTCCGCGGATGATCTCGACCCCATGGTTCGAGGAACCGATTCCTTTCCAGGAAGCGGCTGAAATCGGGACACGCAAGGTCATTCAGGAGCACTCGACTCTGGGTGTGGTAGTGACTACCGACGGTACGATTGCCGAGATTCCACGGAGCTCGTATGTCGATTCCGAAGAGCGCGTGATCGCAGAGCTGAAGGAGGTCGGCAAGCCGTTCGTGCTGGTCATCAACTCCACCCGGCCGCGCAGTGAGGAAGTCCAGCAGCTCCGCAGTGAGCTTGCCCTCAAATATGATATTCCGGTGATGACGCTCAGCGCTGCGAATATGACCGAGGACGATGTGACTGGTGTCCTGCGTGAAGTACTGTATGAATTCCCTGTACATGAAGTTAATGTTAACCTGCCGAGCTGGGTGATGGTGCTGGGCGAGAATCACTGGCTGCGCAGCAGCTATGAGAATTCTGTCCGTGATACCGTGAAGGATATCCGTCGTCTGCGCGATGTGGACCGCCTGGTCTCCCAGTTTACCGAATATGATTTCATCGACCGGGCAGGCCTCAGCGGCATGAACATGGGCCAAGGGGTAGCCGAGATTGATCTCTACGCTCCCGAAGAGCTGTATGATCAGGTGCTGATGGAGGTAGTCGGGGTCGAGATTCGCGGCAAGGATCACCTGCTCCAGCTGATGCAGGACTTCTCCCACGCCAAGCGCGAATATGACCGCTTCTCGGAAGCGCTGGAAATGGTTAAGACCACGGGGTATGGCATCGCCGCACCTTCTCTGGCCGAGATGGCGCTGGATGAGCCTGAGCTGATCCGCCAAGGCTCCCGCTTCGGAGTCCGGCTGAAGGCTACGGCGCCGTCGATCCATATGATCCGGGTGGATGTCGAGTCGGAGTTCTCGCCGATTATCGGTACAGAGAAGCAGAGTGAAGAGCTGGTGCGCTACCTGATGCAGGACTTTGAGAATGACCCGATCAAAATCTGGGAATCCGATATCTTCGGCCGGTCCCTGCATTCCATAGTCCGTGAGGGCATTCAGGGCAAGATCGCGATGATGCCGGACAATGCCCGCTACAAGCTGCAGGAAACGCTGGGCCGGATTATCAACGAAGGTTCAGGCGGCCTGATCGCCATCATCCTCTAAATGAAATAGGCTTGTCCTTTGGAGCGGGAGCTTTTCCCGCTCTTTTGCTCTTTCCGGGCCCTTTCGCTGCTAGAGTGGAAAAGGGGAATTCTCCCTGGAAAGCTTCCTCTTTTACGGCATAACTGGTAGTAATAGACTGCGCAATTGCAGCGGAATGAAGGGAAACCTGCTACTTTCTGCTCCTTTTTTGAGGAACGCCTTGATATTATGGTTGGGCTGTATTACTATAAGTTTGTTGCGCTTCTAGAAGAGAGGTGCCAGTTTCTAGCATTAAACGGGATTATCACGTATATTTTACGTTGAAACGGAAAGAGTGTATGATACCGGAACTTTTAACCAGGGAGGTGAGAAGACATGAATAAATCAGATTTGATCAACGTAGTTACAGAAGCAACTGAACTTCCCAAAAAAGACGCTACGAAAGCGGTAGATGCTGTTTTTGAAGCTATCACAGGTGCACTGCAAAGCGGCGATAAGGTTCAGCTGGTTGGCTTCGGAAACTTTGAAGTGCGCGAACGTTCCGCACGTAAAGGCCGCAACCCGCAGACTGGTGAAGAAATCGAAATTCCTTCAAGCAAAGTACCGGCTTTCAAACCCGGTAAAGCGCTGAAAGACGGAATCAAATAAAGATTTCTACATATCTGCCCCATAGTCCTTGAATACCAACGATGCCGCCTTCCAGGGCGGCATTTGTTTTTGAGAGAGGCTCATAAACTTTGAGGAGGATTACAATGACTGAGAAGAAGAATGAAGTGAATCCTGCACCGTCCGGCAGCGACTATATCGTAGTCAAGGCCAAGGAGAACGGTGTTCAGGTCATCGGGCTGACCAGAGGGCTGGACACACGGTTTCACCATACGGAGAAGCTGGACAAAGGCGAGGTGCTCATTGCCCAATTCACCGATCACACCTCAGCAATGAAAATCCGCGGCAAGGCTGAAATCTGGAGCAAACACGGACAATTAGAGAGTGAAAGCTGAAAAGCAGGCATAGCCTGCTTTTTTTCAAAATATAACTAGATATGGGCCGCTCTGCGGCGCCGTATAATCCTGCATAGCAGCGGAAACTATGAGTAGGGAGGCATGTTATGAACCGGAGCTGGCTGATCGGAACGGCGTTGCTGCTTAGTGCAGCTACTACCCTGCTGCTGCCGCAACTGGCCGGCAACGTTATAACTGCCCAGAGTAACTATAGCGCAGTACAGACGATAGGCCCGGATGGCCTGGTACTGGAGAATGACAATCTGGTAGATGCGCTCAGTGAGATTCCCTTCAGTCTGACGATTGACAAGGCAGGCTGGGAGAACGGGGTATTGTCTATGGATCTCAAGGTGAACGGTGATGCCCACGAACCGCAGGAGCTGTACAGCAACATGGCTCTGGCCATCGGGTTCGCGATTCAGGAGACTTCGAACGTAGACCAGCTGCTGCTGCGTGTGGTGGCAGAGGATAGGTGGCTGGATACCCGCCGCCTGCTTCTTGCCGGTGATATCCGCCGCAGCGAGTGGAGCCCCCTGCTGCAGGAGGCGCTGGAGAACGCAGGAAATTCGCCTCTTCCCGATTCGCTGAAGAACGGCTTCCGTATTAGCGAAAGCGAGCTGTGGAAAAAGCAGTTCATTTATCCATGAACCGGGTAATTGAAACTAGAAGGCTTCACCCGTGCGTGACAAAAAAACATGTGATATAATAGACAAGATTGTGAACAATGAGTTTGACAAACGTCAATGGCTTCGGAGGCTAAAATGAAACCGTACCGCATACCGCAACTGGCTAAACCCTACACCGACTACGATATGATTCAGCGGCATACGGAACTGCCGCCGTTCTCAGACGGGCGGGGTCATTTGTTATATATTTTTCTCGGCAGGGGCCGGGGGGCAGACTTCCAGCAGGTAGAGCTGTTCACCCTGGTGACCGGACTCGTCCAGCTTGGACTGGATACCCATGAGAGCATTGACCGGAATCATGAAGAGCCCGGCGGCGATATGATGCGCACCCGCCAATTGAAGGTTCTGGCCGGTGATTATTTCAGCAGCTGGTTCTACCATCTGCTCGCGAGACACGGTCAGATTGAAATGGTTGGCACATTGAGCGCGGCTATCGCTGATTTCAATGTGATGAAGGCCAATCTTTACGGCAAGATGAGCGGAACGCTTGTCCCGGCCGAACAATACTTGAAGCACACGGTACAGCTCAATATGCGGCTGTTTCTTTCTTTTACACCGATGATTGAAGAGTCCCTTAGAGATATCTGGCAGAAGCTGCTCGCCGAATTCAGCCAGTGTGAGACAGCAGCCCTGGAATTGCGCCGGGGGGCAGCTCCGGCAAGTGCGCTGGAGGGCTATGCTTACTGGAAGGTGATGGAGTCGGCGACCGAAGAGGAGCGTCAGCAGCTTAAGGGGCAGACTCTGGACCCCAAGGATTGGCAGAAGCTGAAGCTGAGATGCAAATGCGATACGCTGCTGACGGACAAGCTGCATAGCTCGCTCGCGTCCATTCAGTCGTTATTGCAGGGGATCAGGGACGAGGATCTGGCGGGTCAGCTTAGTGCTGCACTGGACCGCCTGCTTCTGCAAATGAAAATTTCCGGACAAGCTGCCGTGGAGGGTTAGAGAATGACAGTAGATAAAGTTACCGTAACAGGGGGGCAAGGCGACAAGCCGAAGGAGCAATTTGTCCATTCGGTATTTGAGAGCATTGCCGGCAAGTATGATCTGATGAATGATATTCTGAGCTTCCGGCGTCATAAGGCCTGGCGGAAGTTCACCATGCGCAAGATGGGCATGAAGCGCGGGGACTCGGCAGTAGACCTGTGCTGCGGTACCTGTGATTGGAGCATTGCCCTCGCGGATGCGAGCGAGACCGGAAATGTCATGGGACTGGACTTCAGCGCAGGCATGCTGGAGGTGGGACGGCGTAAGGTGGAAGCGCGCGGATTGCAGGACCGCATCTCCCTGATTCAGGGGAATGCGATGGAGCTGCCGTTCGGTGATAATTCCTTCGATTACGCCACGATTGGCTTTGGACTTCGTAATGTGCCTGATCCCGTACAGGTGCTGAATGAGATGAAGCGCGTGGTGAAGCCCGGCGGTATGGTGGTCTGCCTGGAGCTGTCGAAGCCGATGAAGCAGCCGTTCAAAGGTATTTATTATTTTTATTTCCAGCGTGTGCTTCCGCTGCTCGGCAGGCTGTTCGCCAAGCGGTATGAGCAATATAAATGGCTTCCTGAATCACTGGCACTCTTCCCGGACAGGAAGCAATTAGAGGAGATCTTCCGGGATACCGGACTTACAAAAGTGGAATCGTTCCCCTTGAACGGTGGCATCGCGGCGTTACATCTTGGACTCAAGGAGAACTGTAATGTTTAAGAAAATCGGTATTTTTCTACAAATGATTAAATTCGAACACACGGTTTTTGCTTTACCTTTTGCCTTTATGGGGGCCTTGCTGGGTTCAGTAGTTATGTTTGGGGAACTGCCCTCCTGGAGCCAGATCGGATGGGTGGTTGTTGCTATGTTCGGCGCACGCAGCGCGGCTATGGGACTTAACCGGCTGATCGACCGGATCAGTGATGCGAAGAATCCGCGGACAGCGGGCAGAGCCATTCCGGCAGGATTACTGAAGGTTGGAGAGGTAACGCTGTTCATCGCGTTCTCGTTCTTTTTGCTGTTCTGGGCAGCCTTCAAGCTCAATCCGCTGTCAGCGAAGCTGCTGCCGATTGCTGTTTTTCTGCTGGTCCTCTATTCCTTCACCAAACGCTTCACCTGGGCCTGTCACCTGATTCTCGGGCTCACCATTGCCCTTGCGCCTCTCGGCGGCTGGGTTGCGGTTACAGGAACAGTGGACTTGACTGCTATGATCTTCTATTTCACGATCGTATTCTGGACAGCAGGCTTTGATATCATCTACTCCTGCCAGGATGTGGACTTCGACCGCAAGGAAGGACTGTATTCGATTCCGGTGCGCTTCGGGGTGGCCCGTGCGCTGGGGATTGCCAAGGTCTTTCATCTGCTGACAGCCCTGGGCTTCATCTCTCTCTTGTTCATCACGGAACTGAGCTGGTGGTATGTGGCCGGCATGGTGATTGCTTATATTATTCTGTTCTATGAGCACTACATTGTGTCTCCGGGTGATCTAAGCAAGCTGCAGACCGCCTTCTTCACCATGAACGGTGTACTTAGCATTGTGGTCTTTTCCTTTACTCTGATTGACCTGGTGGTGCAGTTCTACAAATGACCGAACTTAAGCCTAAGAACTTCGTGGTTGGTATTACCGGTGCGAGCGGGGCGATCTACGGCATCCGGCTGACAGAGACCCTGCTGTCCCTCGGTTATACAGTACATCTGGTTGTCAGTAATGCAGGCTGGCGTGTCTTCAAGGAGGAGCTGGGTTATGCCGTAACTGACCGGGAAGGACTGCTGAATGAGCAGTTCGGCAGCTATCCCGGTTCTCTTCTGTATCACCCGGTACAGGATATAGGCGCTTCAATTGCCAGTGGCTCCTTCCGGACAGAGGGGATGATTATTATGCCCTGCTCGATGGGAACACTGTCTGCTGTAGCACATGGCAGCTCGGACAATCTGATGACACGGGCAGCGGATGTCATGTTGAAGGAGGGCCGTCCGCTCGTTCTGGTGCCCCGGGAGACACCGCTGCATGCGATTCACCTGGAGAATATGCTGAAGCTGTCGCGGATGGGCGTCAAGCTGATTCCGGCAATGCCGGCGTTCTATTACGGTCCTGCCACCATGGATGATCTGGTCAATTTCATGGTGGGCAAGGTGCTCGACAGCTTCGGGATTGAGCATACTTTATTTCGCAGATGGGGGGATGAAGGGTGACTGACCTGGAACACACCGTCATCGGCAAAATCAGCTATACCAATTCATGGCCGGTCTATCATTATTTCGATCCCTCTTCTTTAAGCTTTCCTGCTGAAATGGTGAGTGAGGTGCCTGCTGTGCTTAACCGGGGCATGGCAGCAGGAGATATTCATGTTGGGGCTTTATCCTCCTTTGCTTATGCAGCGGCCAGCGACCGGCTGCTGCTGCTGCCCGGTCTGTCCGTCAGCGCGGACGGTCCGGTGAGGTCAATATTTCTTTTCTCCAAAAAGCCGTTACAGCAGCTTGGTAGCGGAACGATAGCAGTGACGAATACTTCGGCTACCTCGGTCAATCTGCTGAAGATCCTGATGCACAAGGCCTTAGGCACTAGTCCGGAGTACATTAGCAGCGATCCCGATCTGAACACTATGATGCAGCAGGCGGATGCCGGGCTCCTGATCGGAGACCATGCCATCCGCGCCTCCTGGCAGGATCAGGGCTATGAAGTGACGGATCTGGGCGGGCTGTGGAAGGAATGGACGGGCCACAGTATGACCTTTGCTGTGTGGGCGGTCAACCGCAGGGCTGCAGCCCGGAATCCTGAGGCCATTGCCGAGATTGCTGAAGCCTTCGAGCGGAGCAAGAGACGCGGCTTGAATGAGCTGGGACCGGTAATTCACGAAGCCTGCTGCACGATCGGGGGCACGGCCTCCTATTGGAGAGATTACTTCCGTAATTTATGTTATGACTTTGGGGAAAGGCAGCAGGAAGGTCTGAACCTCTATTTCCGCTATGCCTATGAAATGGGCCTGCTGCCGCAGGAAGTGAAGATGGAGCTTTGGAGCCACAATCTGCTGACACGGGTGAAAGAATGAAGCGACTGCAAATATTCGGCTTGCTGAACAAAGATATGGATCAGATTGAGAAAGAGCTGTACCGCAGTGTCCAGGGGGATGATGAACTGCTGAGCGAGACCTCGCTGCATCTGCTGAGAGCTGGGGGCAAGCGGCTCCGGCCGGTATTCGTTCTGATGGGCGGCAAATTCGGGACCTATGATCTCGATAAGCTGAAGCGCGTCGCGATTCCGCTGGAGCTGATTCACAGCGCCTCACTGGTCCACGATGATGTCATTGACGATGCGGAGCTCCGGCGGGGAGAGCCTACCGTCAAGGCGAAATGGGGCGACAAGATCGCCATGTACACCGGCGACTATATTTATGCCAAGGCACTCGTGATGACTTCAGGGCTGAAAAATCCCCTGATTCATCAGATTCTCTCCAAAGCCATGGTAGAGATGTCCATCGGAGAGATGGAGCAGATCCGCGACTTCTTCAACAGCGGACAGAGCGTGCGCCATTATCTGCGGAGAATCCGCCGTAAGACAGCGCTGCTGATTGCCGTCAGCTGTCAGCTTGGCGCTCTGGCTGCAGATGCGGAGCCGGGTACTGCCAGGCTCCTCTACAATTACGGATATAACGTTGGGATGGCGTTTCAAATCCGTGATGATCTGCTCGATCTCTCCGGAACGGAGAAGCAAATTGGCAAGCCGCCCGGAAGCGATATGCGGCAGGGGAATATCACTCTGCCTGTCATCTACAGTCTGCAGGATGAGCGGCTCCGCGGCCGCCTGCTGGAAGAGCTTGAAGCGATTCGTGAAGGGAACAGAGGGGTCGGACGCGCTATTGATCTGATTCTCTCCGGCGACGGGATTTCCCGTGCGGAGGAGCTGGCTTCCCGCTATATCGCCAAGGCGCTGGATGCGCTGGAGCAGCTGCCAAGCAACCGGACCAAGCGCAATTTGCGCGATATCGCCTTTTTCGTAACAGGCCGGGCTTATTGAAAGTATAAGAAATTATCTGCAAATTTACGTTCACAGATGCCGGGGTTTCTGATAATATCAGACCATAAACAGCCCATTCATTTAGAATAAGGGAAATTGGAGAGTGACTCTATGGAACAAACGTATCTGATGATCAAACCGGATGGTGTACAGCGCGGACTAATCGGACGCATCGTCGCCCGCCTGGAAGACAAGGGATTCAAGCTGGTCGCTGCCAAGCTGATTACCGTTACTGAGGAGCAGGCTAAGAAGCATTATGCGGAGCATGACGGCAAGGATTTTTTCCCGGAGCTGGTAAGCTTCATTACCTCCGGCCCTGTGTTCGCCATGGTGTGGGAAGGCGATGATGTCATCGCATTATCCCGTCTCCTGATCGGCAAAACCAAAGTCGGTGAGGCCCTGCCAGGCACCATCCGCGGGGATTATGCCAGCCATACTCCGCTTAATCTGATCCACGGATCGGACTCACCGGACAGTGCAGCACGTGAGATCGCCAATTTCTTCGCTCCGGATGAGCTGGCACAGTATCATAAAGACATCGCGGCCTGGATGTAAGCATCCGGGCAGGAGACAGGAGATTATTATGGCTGAACGTGAAGAATCCTCATTAACCCCGGACCCTGATTACACCGGATTTATTCATAATATCAAACAAAGCACAGGCATTGACCTTGCGCAGTATAAGGAAGCACAGATGAAGCGGCGTCTGACGACGCTCCGTATGAAGAACGGCTACAATACCTTTAACGAGTTCTATGCGGCAATGATGAAGGACAAGGCTCTGTTCTATGAGTTCCTGGACCGCATGACCATCAATGTCTCCGAATTCTGGCGGAATCCGAACCGCTGGGAAGTGCTGAGGGATGTGATTCTGCCGGATCTTCAGCGCTCCGGCCGCAGACTGAAGCTATGGAGTGCCGCCTGTTCAACGGGAGAAGAGCCTTATACACTGGCGATGATTCTCTCGGACAAGAATATTCTGGCCCAGACCGGCATTCTGGCTACAGATATTGATGACGGGGCGCTGGCCAAAGCGAAGCAGGGGATCTATCTGGAGCGCTCCTTGAAGGATGTGCCCAAAGATGTGGCAGACCGGTATTTTACACCGGAAGGCCCGGTCTTCAAGGTCAGTGAAGGACTGAAGAAGAATATCGATTTCCGCAAGCAGAATCTGCTGCTGGATAAATTCGACGAAGGCTTCGATCTGATTATCTGCCGTAATGTCATGATCTACTTCACGGAAGAAGCCAAGAATAAGCTGTATCACAAATTCTCGGCCAGTCTGCGGCCCGGGGGCTATCTGTTCGTGGGCAGCACGGAGCAGATCTTCACACCGGCGCAGTATGGCTTCGAGTCGACCGAAACCTTCTTTTACCGCAAGAAATAGCCGTAGTCTGTTGGAGTCTCCCTTGGTGCAGGGTATACTTTACGCGCTTTTCAGTGATACTGGGAAGTAGGAAGAAACCTAACGCCAAGTGAAAGGTCGTTAACCCAGATGGACAAAAGCAAGGTCATCACCGCCTACCGGCGGGGATTCCTCACCGTCCGCGAATGCGGGCAGATTCTCGGCATCGAGGAGCTGCAGCTCCAGAGCCTGCTTACTGCGGAAGAGGGCAGAACCGGCGGCCGCCTTCCGGCACCAGGCAGCGACAGTCTGGAGACAGGCTCCTGAACGGGGGAGCACAGCAGCGCCGCTTCTACTCGAAAGAGCAGGAGCGGCGCTTGTTTTGTTCAAATATAAGCAGCGGGCCGGGCTATTGCTTTCTTGTCAAAGCGGAGAGCCTATACTATAATAAGCAAAGACATTTAACATTTTAGCGGTTTACAGTCCAAAAGTGTGAAGGGGGAACGCAGCATGAGTTTACGCTATTTAACAGCGGGGGAGACGCACGGCCCCCAGCTTACAGCCATTATTGAGGGATTGCCCAGTAATTTGACACTTGACTTTGAAGAGCTTAATTTCCAGCTGCACCGGAGACAGAAGGGCTACGGCCGCGGACGCCGGATGCAGATTGAGAAGGATACTGCCCAGATTGCCGGCGGTGTACGCCACGGCTATACTACCGGAGCTCCTGTAGCGCTGATAGTCGAGAACAAGGACTGGACACACTGGAAGAACATTATGAATATTGAGCCGATTCCGGGCAGTGATGAAGAGAAGCGCCGGGTGAACCGTCCGCGTCCCGGTCATGCGGACCTGAACGGCGGACTTAAGTATAATCATACCGATCTGCGCAACGTGCTGGAGCGCTCCAGCGCCCGTGAGACGGCAGCAAGAGTAGCCGTAGGCGGAGTAGCCCGTCAGCTGCTTGCAGCCTTCGGAGTGAAGATTGCCGGACAAGTCATCCGGATCGGAGAGATTGAAGCACCGGCTAACGATCTGCCTATCGATGAGCTGATTGCCCGGACTGAAGAATCCTCTGTGCGGGTAGTGGACAAGGAGACGGAGCAGAAGATGGAGGCTTACATAGACAAGATCAAGGAAGAAGGCGACTCCATCGGCGGGATTGTGGAATGTATTGTCGAAGGTCTGCCTATTGGCCTTGGCAGTTATGTACAGTCCGACCGCAAGCTGGATGGTGCCATCGCCGGAGCCGTGATGTCGATCAATGCCTTCAAGGGCGTGGAGATCGGGATCGGCTTCGAAGCCGGGAAGCTGCGCGGCTCACAGGTCCATGACGAGATTATGTATGAAGCCTCGCAGGGCTACTACCGGGCGAGCAACCGGCTGGGCGGGTTCGAAGGCGGAATGACCAATGGAATGCCGGTGGTCGTCAGAGGGGTAATGAAGCCGATCCCGACGCTGTACAAACCGCTGCAGAGTGTGGATATCGACACGAAGGAGCCGTTCACAGCCCAGGTGGAGCGCTCAGACGCCTGTGCCGTTCCGGCAGCTTGTGTCGTACTGGAGAGTGTAGTAGCTTGGGAGATTGCCAAGGCGTTCCTGGATAAATTCGGCGGTGACTCTCTGGAAGAGATCCGCGCGAACTACAATAATTACCTGGCTCAGCTGGAGAGCTACTAAGATGCGCAGCATTACTGTTGACTTAGGGGAACGTTCTTATCCGATTTATATCGGCAGCGGTCTGCTGCAGAGTATCGGCGAACGCTGCACCGAAGCCGGATTCGCGCAGCGCAGCCCGCTGCTGGTGGTCAGTGATACCGAAGTAGCGCCGCGTTATCTGGAGCAGGTGGAGACTTCCCTCCGCAGCAGCGGATATACAGTGGTCAGCCATGTCATTCAGGCGGGTGAAGCTTCGAAGTCACTAGCCGTCTATGAAGAAGTCATTACCACAGCGATTCAAGGCGGTCTGGACCGCAGCTCAGCCGTGCTGGCGCTTGGCGGGGGAGTCGTTGGCGATCTGGCCGGCTTCGTTGCTGCATCTTATATGCGGGGAATCGGGTTCATGCAGATTCCAACGACCATACTCGCCCATGATAGCAGTGTAGGCGGCAAGGTGGCCGTTAACCATCCGCTGGCCAAGAATATGCTGGGCGCCTTTTATCAGCCATCTATGGTGTTATATGATCTGGACACCTTAGCTACGCTTCCACCCCGGCAGGTCGCTTCAGGCCTGGCTGAGGTGGTCAAGCACGGGCTGATTCTGGACCGTGAGTTCGCTTACTGGTGCCAGGGGCATGCAGACAAGCTGCTGGCACTGGACCCCGAGGCGCTGGGATATGCGCTGGAACGCGGCTGTGCCATCAAGGCGGAGGTCATCGGCGGTGATGAACGCGAGCACGGACAGCGTGCGATTCTGAATCTGGGGCATACCATCGGACATGCCATTGAAGCTGTCGGCGGCTATGGCACCTTCCTGCATGGAGAGGCGATTGCGATCGGGATGGCCGGATCTGCTCTGCTCGCAGCGAAGCTGGGCCGGGACAGACAGATCTACGAGGACACAGTGTCCATGCTCACCGCCTTGTCGCTGCCCACCCGGCTTCCTTCGCAATACAGGGGGGAAGAACTGATGGAAGCGATGATGCATGACAAGAAATTCAAGGAAGGCCGAATGACTTTTATCGTGCCGGAGGCCATTGGTGAAGTAAGTATCATCAGTGATGTACAGGCAAGCGATGTCTCAGAAGTCATAGCCCAGCTTAAGAAGGAGGGGAGCCCATGGTGAACCGGGGCATACGCGGTGCAACGACCGTAACCCAGAATGAAGAGACGGAAATTTTACGTGAAACGGTGATCCTGCTGAGGGAAATTGTGGAGCGCAATGATGTGGTCGCAGAGGATATCTGCAGTGTGTGGATTACGATGACTGCTGATCTGGATGCAACCTTCCCGGCACGGGCGATCCGTGAGATCGAAGGCTGGGAGATGGTTCCGCTGATGTGTTCCGTGGAGATCCCTGTGAAGGGCAGCCTGCCGAATTGCATCCGCCTGATGGTGCAGGTGAACACCGACAAATCCCAGCGCGATATCCGTCATGTGTATCTGAATGAAGCCCAGCGGCTTCGCCCGGATCTCTCACAGAGCAAGTAATAAATTATAGCCCGCGGGGTTGTCAATGACTACCGTCATCATGTATAGTGAAGTTAGCCGAGTAAAGCAGAGTTTAGAATGAGTTGAGTAGAGTATAGTTGAGCTGAGTGTAGGACCTATTGCAGAGCAGACCCTTGATTGTCAGTGTTCTTTTTTGGTATACCTGTATAGCCGTAACTTAGGATGAGTTGCATCTGCGCTATTCCTGTATCCATGGAGGAATCTCTAGCATTCGATTGGGTTCATGCCGGTCCGAGGCGCTAATTCACATACTGACTATCAACAAACCTCTACTCCGGTAGAGGTTTTTCTGTATTTCGGACAATATCCGTTATCCCCTAGGAGGTTACCCAAGTGACGAATCCGAGCATTGAAGAAGTGGTGTCGCTGTCGCGCGAATACAATCTGATCCCGGTTGTAACAAGATTGCTGGCTGATATGGAAACGCCGATCCGGCTGTTCCAGCGGTTTGCAGAGCAGGATCGCGCATTTTTGCTGGAGAGTGTAGAGGGCGGCATTCAATGGGCGCGTTATTCTTTTATCGGCAGTGATCCGTTCCTGATGATCTCCGGCAAAAAGGGGAAGATCCAGGTGGAGGTCGGCGGCGAGAAAAAACAGCTGTCCGGCAAACCTGTCGAGGAGCTGAAAGCGCTGCTCCGTTCCTACCGCAGTCCCAAGCTGGACGGTATGCCGCCGTTTACGGGCGGAGCCATCGGATTCTTCGGCTATGATCTGCTGCAGTATTATGAGAAGCTGTCCGCGCATGCGGTAGATGACCTGAATATGGATGACATCCGCTTCATGTTCTGTGACCGCATTATCGTCTTCGATCATGTGAAGCAGCAGATCCTGCTCGTGGGCAATCTTCATATCAAGGATGGCGATACGGATTCGGATATCCGGGCGGGCTACGAGGAACTGAGCAATCGCTTAGTGAGTCTGGCAGAGGAGCTGCAAAAGGAAGGCCCGAAGGAGAACGTCAACCGCCGCAGCATTCCGCAGGACATCGAGCTGGGTGAGATTCACTCGAATCTCACCAAGGAGCAGTATATAAGTAACGTAGAGCAGGCCAAAGAATACATCCGTGCCGGAGATATCTTCCAGGTGGTGCTGTCACAGCGGATGCATATCGAGACCGAGGTCTCTCCGCTGCATGTGTACCGGATGCTGCGCATTCTGAACCCATCCCCTTATATGTATTATCTCAAAATGGATGAGGAGATCATCGTCGGCACCTCGCCGGAAGCGCTGGTCAAGGTGGACGGCGGACGGGTGGAGACCCGGCCGATTGCCGGAACCCGGCCGCGCGGAGCGAGCGCGGCAGAGGATCATCAGCTCGCCGCAGAGCTGATGGAGGACGAGAAGGAACGTGCGGAGCATCTGATGCTGGTCGACCTGGGCCGCAATGATCTCGGCCGGGTCTCGAAATTCGGCAGCGTGAAATGCAATACATTTATGGAGATCGAGAAGTACTCGCATGTCATGCATCTGGTCTCGAATGTGACCGGAACGCTGGCAGAGGATAAGGATTTCTTCGATGCCTTCCTCTCCTGCCTTCCGGCAGGTACGGTATCAGGAGCGCCGAAGCTGCGTGCGATGGAGATTATTGCCGAGCTGGAGCGGGAAGCCCGCGGGGCTTATGCCGGAGCGATCGGATATCTCGGCTTCTCCGGGAATATGGATTCCTGCATCACGATCCGTACGATTATCTTCCGCAAAGGCCGCGCTTATGTGCAGGCCGGAGCAGGAATCGTCTGGGATTCTGTGCCGGAGAAGGAATATGAGGAGACAGTGAACAAGGCCAAGGGAATGCTGAAGGCAATCCGAATGGCGGAAGCGATGTTCCCCGCTGAAACGAAGGAGAAGCAGGTCATTAACCAGGATTATATGTATGAATATACCCCGTGAACCGGGAATTAGCAGAGACGAGATCAGAAGAGCAGAGAATGCTCCATAAAACTTAAAAATTTTAGGAGGACATGAACTATGGACGCAAGCCAGTTACTACAATCAGGAATTGCCGGTTTAATCGAGGGAAAGGATCTTACCCGTACACAGGCCCGCGAGATTATGGGCACGATTATGGAAGGTGCAGCTTCACCCGCACAGATCGGATCGCTGTTGACCGCGCTGCGGATCAAAGGCGAGACCGTTGAAGAAATCACCGGCTTCGCAGAGGCGATGCGCGGTTTCGGCACACAGGTGCTTACCGAGCGGAGCCAGCTGCTGGACACCTGCGGCACGGGCGGCTCCGGTATTCATAAATTCAATATCTCCACAGCTTCGGCGATCATCTCTTCCGCTGCTTCTGTAAGAGTGGCGAAGCATGGCAACCGTTCTGCGTCCGGGAGAGCGGGCAGTGCAGATGTGCTGGAAGCGCTCGGCGTCAATATTCATCTGAATGCAGAGCAGGCGCGGCAATGTCTGGACAGTATCGGCATCTGCTTCCTGTTCGCTCAAATCTATCATCCGTCCATGAAGCATGCCGCTGCTCCCCGCCGTGAGCTGGGTGTGCGGACGGTCTTCAATATGCTGGGCCCGCTGACCAATCCGGCCGGAGCAGACCGGCAGCTGATGGGCATTTATGACCGCAATAAGACAGAGACGGTTGCCAAGGTCCTGGGTGAGCTCGGCTCCAAGCGGGCGATGATTGTGAGCAGCCTGGACGGCCTGGATGAGATCAGCATCTCGGCACCGACGCAGGTCTCCGAGCTGAAGCAGGGCGTAGTCACCACCTACGAAATTACACCGCAGGAGCTTGGCCTCAGCCAGCATCCGCTGGAGGACGTCATGGGCGGCGATGCTGCTGAGAATGCGGCGATTATCACTACAGTGCTGGAGGGTAATATCAATCCGTACCGTGATATCGTACTGGCGAATGCCGGGGCCTGCATCTATGTCGCCGGTCTGGCGGATACACTTAAGGAAGGCGTGGACCGTGCCAGAGAAGTTGTGGATTCAGGGGCGGCTCTGCGCAAGCTGGAACAGTTAAAAGCGATGACAAAGGAGCTTGATTATGTATCTTGACCGGATTGTTGCCACGAAAGTGAAAGAGGTAGAAGCGTTAAGCCAGCAATTCTCGCTCGCCGCGGCGGAGCGCTCCATTGCCGCATTGCCTGCTACCAGAGGCTTCCGCAGTGCTCTGACTGAACGCCGGAACCGGGAGATGGGGCTGATCGCCGAGGTGAAGAAGGCCTCGCCGTCCAAGGGGCTGATCCGGGCCGATTTTGATCCGGTGACGATTGCCCGGGGCTATGAAGCGGCAGGAGCCGATTGCCTGTCCGTGCTGACGGACAAGGATTATTTTCAGGGCAGCGGCGTGTATCTGCAGCAGGTAAGAGAGGCGGTGAAGCTTCCGCTGCTGCGCAAGGACTTCATTATCGATGAGAAGCAGATCTACGAGGCCCGCCTGCTTGGCGCGGATGCGATTCTGCTGATTGCGGCCATTCTGACCCCGCAGCAGCTCGCAGGGTTCACCGACTCCGCTGCCGCGCTTGGACTCGATATCCTGATTGAGGTCCATGACCGCACTGAACTGGAGACGGTATTGTCTACTGGTAAGGCTGAACATCCCGGCGTCCTGCTGGGCATCAATAACCGGAATCTCAAGACGTTCGAAACCTCACTCTCCGCTACGGAGAAGCTGGCAGCTTTGCTGCCAGCCGGTCTTCCGGTAATCAGCGAGAGCGGGATTACCGGGCCTGAGGATATTGCGTATCTCCGCAAGACACGGGCAACCGGTGTGCTGGTCGGAGAATACCTGATGCGCCAGCCGGATGTAGAGCAGGCGGTCCATCAGCTGCTCGGTCCGCTTCCTGCCGGGAAGGACCGTGTGCAACGTGACTGAACCTCTCGTAAAAATCTGTGGACTTCAGGGCGTTGAAGTGCTAAAATCTATGAATAGTTTGCCGCTCGATTATGTGGGTCTGGTGTTTGCGCCCAGCCGCCGCAGGGTTACTACTGATGTGGCTGCGGAGCTGATTGCAGAGCTGGGCAACTGGAAGTCTGAGCCTGCGCCCCGACCGGTGGGCGTATTCGTTAACCCCGGCCTTTCCGAGCTGGCAGAGCTGCTGAGAACTGTACCGCTGGATGTTGTGCAGCTTCATGGACAAGAGAGTCCGCAGTTCTGCGCGGAGGTCAAGGCGGCTTTTCCCCAGGTTAAGGTCTGGAAGGCCCTTTCGATAGCCAGACGTAATCCTGAAGCAGGGGATGAGGTTCAACCTCTGCTGGACAGCTATGCGGGCACCATTGATGCGCTGCTGCTGGATACCTATGATCCGCAGGAGCGCGGCGGTACGGGCCGTACATTTGATTGGGAGCAGATTCCCTTATACCAGCAAGCGGCGGCGAAGCATGCGCTGCCTTTATTTATAGCCGGAGGCTTGCATCCGGACAATGTGAACGAGCTGCTGGACGGCTACGCCCCTTATGGCGTGGATGTCTCCAGCGGAGTTGAGAGTAACGGCAGTAAGGACATTGCCAAAATGACAGCTTTCGTAGAAAGGGTGAAGCAATCATGATACAAGTACCGGACAAAAATGGACGTTTTGGTTCTTTTGGAGGCCGCTTCGTTCCTGAGACCTTGATGACTGCACTGATCGAGCTGGAAGAGGCTTACAATAAATTCTCGGCAGACCCGGCCTTTCAGGAGGAAATAGATTATCTGCTCAAGCAGTATTCGGGCCGCGAGACCCCGCTGTATTATGCAGAGCGGCTAAGCAAGGAGCTTGGCGAGGCCAAGATCTATCTGAAGCGGGAGGACCTCAATCATACAGGCGCCCACAAGATCAACAACGCTATCGGACAAGGCATCCTGGCCAAAATGATGGGTAAAACCAAGGTGATTGCCGAAACCGGCGCAGGCCAGCACGGAGTAGCGACAGCTACGGTGGCCGCCTTGCTCGGTATGGAATGCAAGGTGTTCATGGGTGAAGAGGATACCCGCCGCCAGGCGCTGAATGTCTTCCGCATGAAGCTGCTTGGGGCAGATGTTATTCCGGTGACCTCCGGCTCCAGAACGCTGAAGGATGCCGGGAATGAGGCGCTCCGCTACTGGGTGAGCAATGTGGAAGATACGTTCTATGTGCTTGGCTCTGCGGTTGGTCCCCATCCGTATCCGATGATGGTCCGCAACTTCCAGCGGATTATCGGGGATGAGACCCGCCGCCAGATTCTGGAGGCGGAAGGGCGCCTGCCGGATTTGCTGGTTGCCGCAGTAGGCGGAGGCAGCAATGCTATCGGCATGTTCTACCCGTTCATGGAGGATGAGCAGGTGGCGATGATTGGTGTTGAAGCCGCCGGTAAAGGCGTAGATACTCCGTTCCATGCAGCAACCATGAGCAAGGGAAGTCATGGCGTGTTCCAGGGCTCGCTGAGCTATCTGCTGCAGGATGAGCATGGACAGGTCATCGAGGCCCATTCCATATCGGCCGGACTCGATTATCCGGGCGTGGGGCCTGAGCATTCCTATCTCAAGGACATTCACCGTGCCCAGTATGTGCCGGTGACCGATGCGGAAGCGCTGGATGCGCTGAAGCTGCTCTGCGTGACGGAAGGGATTATTCCTGCTCTGGAATCAGCTCATGCCATTGCCCATGTGGTGAAGCTTGGCAAGACGCTGACCAAGGATGATATTGTGGTGATCTGCCTGTCAGGACGCGGCGACAAAGATGTGGAATCCATTATGGCTTATACGGAAGGGGCGGAGCAGCAATGACAACCGAAACGACGAACCGGATGGACCTGACGTTTAACCGGCTGAAGGCGGAAGGCCGTACTGCCCTTATTCCGTTCTTAACCGTAGGCGATCCTGATCTTGAGACGACGCTGGATATTATTGCCGAGCTGGAGGCAGCGGGAGCGGATATTCTGGAGCTGGGCGTTCCATACTCCGATCCGCTGGCCGACGGTCCGGTCATCCAGCGGGCGTCTGCAAGAGCGCTGCGCAGCAAGGTTCATCTGCGCACCTGCATGGAGACGGCGCTGAAGGCCCGGCAGGCAGGCAGTGAACTGCCGTTCATCCTGTTCACGTATTATAATCCGGTGATGCAGCTGGGGCTGGATACGTTTTTTGCGGAACTGAATGCCCATGAGATCAGCGGGCTGATTATCCCGGACGTGCCGGTGGAGGAATCGGAGGACCTGCGTGCACGCAGCCGTGCCGCCGGAGTGAATCTTATTCCGCTCGTGGCCCCGACCTCCAGCGAACGGATTGCCCGGATCGTATCCGGCGCGAGCGGCTTCGTCTATTGCGTATCCTCGCTCGGTGTAACCGGGGAGCGCTCAAGCTTCCACAGCGGAGTAGATGAGTTCATTGCGTCCGTCCGCCGGTCTACGGACCTGCCTGTTGCTGTAGGATTCGGGATCTCTACTGGAGAACAGGTATCCCGTTTTGCGAAGATCTGTGATGGTGTAGTAGTCGGAAGCGCCATTGTCCGCAAGGTGGAGGAGGTTATTCCCCTGCTGTCCCAGCCGCAGACGAGAAGCGCCGGACTGTTGCAAATTCGTGAATTTGTGGCACAATTAAGACCTAATTAATATTTGGAGAGCGAGGATCACCCATGAATCCAAAACCGAATATCGTTGACCTTCCTGTCTACAAGCCGGGGAAGCCGATTGAAGAAGTCAAGAAGGAGCTGGGCTTAAGCGAAGTCATTAAGCTGGCATCCAACGAGAACCCTTACGGGGCTGCACCAAGTGCGAAGGCCGCTATTGTAGCGGAGCTGGATAATCTCTTTTTATACCCGGACGGCTCTGCCGCTGAGCTGACAGCGACGCTGGCTAAGCATCTGGGCGTTACGGGTGAGCGTATTATTTTCGGATGCGGATCTGATGAGATTATTGCTCTGATTGCCCGTGCCTTCTTCCTGCCCGGTGACGAGACGATTATGGCCGATCAGACCTTCTCCGTATATAAGAGCAATGCGGATATCGAAGGGGCTATAACTATAGAAGTCCCGCTTAAAGAAGGAACGCATGATCTGGATGCAATGCTGGCGAAGATTACAGACCGGACCAAGATCATCTGGATCTGCAATCCCAACAATCCAACCGGTACCATTGTGCCCGAGGACGCCCTGATTTCGTTCCTGGATGCAGTACCTGCCGGCGTGATGGTAGTCCTGGATGAAGCCTATTACGAATATGTAACGGATCTCAGCTACACCGACGGCATTAAGCTGATCGACAAATACCCTAATCTGGTAGTCCTTCGTACCTTCTCCAAGATCTATGGTCTTGCGGCGCTCCGTATCGGCTATGGTGTGGCCAGCAGCCAGGTAATCTCCCTGATTAATCAGGTGCGCGAGCCGTTCAATACGACCCGCCTGGCTCAGGTGGCAGCGGTGGCGGCGCTCTCCGATCAGGAATATGTGCAGCAGTGCCGTGCGCTTAACAGTGCAGGGATTGTGCAGCTTGAGGCGGAATTCGCGCGTCTCGGGCTTACGTCGTTCCCGGCTCACGGGAACTTCATTATGGTGGATGTACGCAAGCCGGCTGCTGAAGTCTTCGATACGCTGCTGCGTCAGGGAATCATCGTCAGAACAGGCTTCCACCGGTATCCGACCTACCTGCGGGTGACCATCGGCTCCGCCGAGCAGAACACAGCCTTCGTAGCTGCCCTGGAGCAGGCGCTGAAGGAGCAGGAAGTTCGCGCATAACCGTGAGGGCTCAGCAGCTGGATTGACGATACCACAGAAGGCAGGTAGTACTAAGAACATGACGACAAAAATAGCAATTTTCGGTGTCGGCCTGATCGGCGGCTCACTGGCCCTTTGCTTCAAAGGCAAGGAGGGTCTGACCGTTGTAGGCCATGCCCACCGCCCTGAATCTGCTGCTAAATATGTGAGCAGAGGTGTGGTTGATCAGGCTACATTCTCACTTGAGGAAGCTGCACTGGATGCGGATTATATTTTTTTGTGTGTGCCGGTAGGCATGCTTGAGGACTATCTTCAGCGGTTAAGCAGGCTGCCGCTGAAGCAGGGCTGCATTATTACGGATGTCGGCAGCACCAAGGCCAGCATCGCGGAGTGTGCCCTTACACTGGATATTCCCGGTGTACATTTCATCGGAGGCCATCCCATGGCCGGATCGGAGCGTTCAGGCGTAGAGGCAGCCTCCTCCTTACTGTTTGAGAATGCGTATTACGTGCTTACACCTCCGCCTGGCGTGCCGGAAGCTGCCTACCAGGCTCTGGAGTCGCTCCTGCTGCATACGAGAGCGCAGATAGTCCGGCTTGATCCGGAGCGCCACGATGAGATTGTTGGAGCGATCAGCCATCTGCCGCATATTATTGCGGTAGCCCTGGTCAATCAGATTCATGCATATGATCATTCGGACTCGTTGTACAGCACGCTGGCTGCGGGGGGCTTTCGTGATATTACCCGCATTGCTTCGAGCGATCCGATCATCTGGCGCGATATTCTGCTGAATAACCGCTCTGTGATGCTGCGGCTGCTGAAGGATTGGAACGATGAGGTGTCCTCGTTCATCCATCTGCTGGAGAGCGGGGATGGTGCAGGGATCGAGTCGGCCTTCCAGGAGGCGAATCAATTCCGCAGCCAGCTTCCTGAGCGGCGCAAGGGCATGATCACTCCGCTGTTCGATCTGCATATTGATGTTCCCGATCACCCCGGCATTATCGGCCGGATTGCTACGGAGCTGGGCGACCAGGGCATCAACCTTAGCAACGTGCAGATTATTGAGAGCCGCGAGGATGTTCCCGGGATCATGCGCTTGTCCTTCCGCCAGGAGAACGATATGGAGCGGGCCAGAATTCTGCTGCAGGAGAATGATTATACCGTATATATGTAAAATATATGTAGAAAGCAAAATAAGAGCCGGGGACGGATGCCCCGGCTCTTATTTTTTGAAATTAACAGCTTCCTCCAGGAAGTAAGTGGAGAAACGTAACTTAATTCAGCAATAGTTGCCGGATATCAGGAAGCAAGTGGAAAAACAGCAACTAATATTGCTAGTTTCCGCCATGCTGTGGGAGAGGCGAGGAAATAAGTGTTGTTTGTCCAACTATTGTGCCGGAAAAGAATAACACATCCTAAATAACTGTAGGAAATCCAATTGCTGCTATCAGGTGGCGCCCAGGCTCCGGCAGTAAACAAGCGGCCAGTAAATACCCAAATGTTCGTAAAAATGGACAAAAAAAAGACCGCTTACATAATAAGCGGTTACAGTTCACAATTTCTTGGAACCGTGTAGTGTTTGGATAGGAGTGGAGAGAAACCATACTGTACTTTTATTATATGTATCCGTTTACATTTTGTCAACACTTTATTTAAAGAAAATAAGACCGCTTTCATCGGACTGTCTGCCCGTCTCTCAAAGTCTATTAATTTCCTCCCGTTAGAAACTATGCTATACTGGGTTAAGTATGTTTATAGATTCCTTCCAAGTATAGGTAACCGCTTGCTGAACAAGTGGAGACGGGCTGTGTTGTCCTGTAAGGAGAATGCTGCCATTCTTCTGTCTTACAAAAGGAATTGAAGGTTGGAAGCCTTAAATAACGGTAAGTTGAATATACATAGGAAGATTGGATTTTTGTGCTGCAAAAAATGAAGGTATGCCGCAACTTTTTGTTACCTGCCCGGTATAAGTAGATACGGACCGGACGGGATTACACGTGCAAGGGCGAGGAGGGCCGACTCACCATGACGGATTCCCAGTTGATCCAGCTAATCAAGCAAGGCGATACAGAATTATATTCGGAACTCATGCGACGATATCAACGCAAAATATTGGCTTTTGTGTACCACATGCTGAAGAACTCCCATATGGAGCTGATTGCCGAAGACCTCTGTTCAGAGACCTTCTACAAAGCCTTCCGGAGTCTTCATTCCTTCCGGGAAGTGGATGCTTCTTTCTCCACATGGCTGTACACCATTGCCCGCAATACAGTGCTCAGTGAGCTTCGCAAGAACCGTGCCGGGAATGTGTCGCTTGAAGAGAGCGGCTATACACCTGTGGCACCGCTTGATGTTGCCCCGGAACAGGCAGCACTGCGCAAGGAACGGATGGAGCTTGTTCGCGAAGCGATTAACAATCTCCCGGAGAAGCAGCGCTCCGCGCTGATTCTGCGTGAATATGATCAGATGGATTATCAGGAAATTGCCGTGATTCTGGATCAGAGCGTCAGCTCAGTGAAGTCACTGCTGTTCCGGGCAAGGAGCAGTGTGAAGCTCCAGCTCGAATCCTATTTCTATGAGCCTGAATTTGAAGAGCAGGCTGAGAGGGTGTAAGGCCTATGAATTGCAGGGAAGCGCAGGATTCCATTCCACACTTGTGGGACGCTCCCCCCACAGATCCCAGGCGGATTAGACTTGAGAGACATATCGCAACCTGCTCCTACTGCAGTGCCGAATGGGCGCTGTGGCAGGAGACCAGTGAGCTTATGCAGGATACAAGATTCGATGTCAGCGATGAGCGGGCAGAAGCGATTAACAGTAAGGTTATGGAGCGGATCTATCTGGAGAGCCCCTGGCTTATGCCCGGTGACGGGAAGTCTGCGGGGAGTTCTACAGTATTCCGGCATCGCTTAAGCCTCTGGATTGCCTGTTTTTTAGCCGTGTTTATCTCAAGCTTCTTATATTTCACCGTGTTCAAGACCCCCTCGAATACGACAGCGGCACAGAGCGGGATCGTCGAGACAGGTGTGGCAGGCTTAACCCTGGACTGGTCATCTTCATATCCGGTGGAGTCTGAGGGCGGGATTATTGAGCCACTGGTGGCCAATATGGGCCCTGCTCATCCGCAGTACTGGATGGTATTGTCGACGCTGGGCGTCGGATTATCCATATTCCTGCTGGTCCGTCTGAACCGGTACCGCAGACAATGAGAACCCCCTTCCCGAGCATGGAGAAGAGGGTTTTTGATTTGAATACAAGAATGTATGTGTTTCCTACTTGTTCTAAAAAAGAAGACATTTGTTTTCATTCGTGTTACATTATTAAGCAAACATAAATAGGGAAGGGAACGGTGATAGGCGATGCTGATCGGCTTAATACGCCATGGGCTGACGGATTGGAATGCAGTAGGTAAAATTCAGGGACAAAGTGATATTCCGCTGAATGATGAAGGCAGGCGGCAGGCTGAGATGCTGGGTGACCGGCTGCTGCAGGAGCCTTATCACTGGGACTATTGTATTACCAGCAGTCTGTCCCGTGCAGCAGAGACCGGCAAGATCGTAGCGGCCAAGCTGGGCATTCCTTTACTTGAGCCGGATGACCGTATCCGTGAGCGTGCCTACGGCCAGGTGGAGGGCATGACAGCCGAAGCCCGTGAAGCCAAGTGGGGCAAGGATTGGAAGCTGCTGTCTCTGGGACAGGAGAGCGATGAGGCACTTCAGGTCCGGGGGCTTGCGTTCCTGGAGGATATGACGGCCCGGTTCCCGGGTAAGAATGTCCTGGTCATCTCCCATGGAGGATTCCTTGCACAGCTCTACACCGCACTCTACAAAGACAAATATTCGGAACGGCTCGGCAATCTCTCACTCACGATTCTGGAGAAGAACGAGCAGGAATGGAATCCTTTATTGTACAACTGTACCCGTCATATTTTACAAAAACAGCATTAACCCGACCCTTCGGGTTATTTTTTTTGCGGCAAAAGGAATAAAAAGGGCTGTATTTCCCATAATGGTAGTAAAACAGTGAGGCGATGAGAGATGAATCTGGCGGATATGCTCACTTATGCAGACATTGGTCAGCTGACCGCCATTGCGGGACGCTATCAGTGTGAATGCAAACGGAATTCCAAACATGATTTGATTCAGAGTATATTGATCACCTTGGGCAGCCGGGAGTTCATGGAGTCCCATATTAAGGGGAGTTCCCCGGGAGAGCTGCGTTTGCTGAACAGCCTGCTCTTCGATGAACGCAGCCACTTCAGCCTGGAGGATCTGCTGGCTGCAGCCAGGCAGGCTTCCTTCGATGCCCCGCCCGGCAAAAGCGGTGACTACCGCGAGCTGGTCAGCCGGCTTAAGAACAGCGGCTGGCTGTTCAGCGGAGCTTCCCAGCAGAGCCGGTATCTGTTCCAGGTGCCGCTGGATCTGAAGAAGCGCTTCCGTGAGCAGATGGGCCAGCATTTGCAGGAGCGGATTGTTCCGGGCCCGGAGCCGGCGGTGTATAGGGGGGAGGGGGATTTGCTGGCCGGAGATCTGCTGCTGTTCCTGCGGTATGTGAAGGAGAATGAGCCTGAGCTGAACCAGGAAGGCGCGCTCTATAAGCGCAATCAGCAGGGAGTGATGAATGCGCTGCAGATTGCAGAGCCTTTACTCGGCAAGGGCGGCTGGAGGTTCGGCTACGGCAGGGCTTGTGAGCATTATCCGCCGAGATTTGCCCTGCTGTACGATTATGCCCGCCACCGCCGCTGGATCTCCGAGGAGGGCTACAGGCTGCAGCTTACAGCGGCAGGCGGGCATTTTCTGGCGGAGGGGAAATCGGAAAAGCTGATGCAGTTATTCTCCTTTTGGTTAAGACTGTATAAAGGGGCTATTCCCAATTTGCCTTCGCTGGTCTACTGGATTAGTCTAAGTGCTGGCAGATGGGTGACCACAGCCTCGCTGTCAGAAGGAATCGGCTGGCTGATCAAGCCCTTTTATTACGATGATGCCGCTTCCATTCTCGAACAGCGAATCTTGCGGATGATGCTGCATCTGGGCATGCTTAAGCTTGGTGAGGAACCCGCAGGAACAGTGGTCATGATGACACCCTGGGGATGTGAGGCGGCTGTGCCGAAGCATCTGCTCAGGTAAGGAGGAGAGAGATGCGGATTGCCTATGGGAGTTACATACCGCAGCTTGACGAGACAGTCTATGTGGCGGAAGGCGCTAAGCTCGTTGGCGATGTAAGAATAAGCAAACAATCCAGTGTCTGGTTCAACGCCGTACTCCGCGGTGACCTGGCGCCGGTGATCATCGGGGAGCGCTGCAATATCCAGGACGGTGTGGTCGGCCATGTGGCGGACGGATTGCCGCTGATGCTGGAGGATGACATCTCGGTCGGGCATTCAGCAATCATCCACGGCTGCCGGATAGGCAAGGGCACATTAATCGGAATGGGTGCAATTGTACTGAACGGAGCAGAGATTGGTGAATATGCTTTAGTAGGAGCCGGCTCGCTTGTAACCGAGAATACCATCATTCCTCCGTATACGCTCTCCTTGGGCACACCGGCCAAAGTGGTCCGTGAATTGACTGAGCAGGATCTGCTGAGGATGGCACGCACAAGTGAAAGCTATGTGAAAAAAGCATTGGAATACGGAATTTCTTAAACAGCGGAGGTGTATCGAATGGACAAAATGAAGGCTACTTATGAAGTGATGCTGGGGCTGGCTGCGGAAATGGTGTGGGATGAAGCGTTAAGAAAGCGTCGTACCGACATGTTGTACCGGAAGATCGACACGGCGCTGGCTGCTGGTGATGAGGCGGCTTTCCGGAATCTGACTGAAGAACTGAAAAGTTTGGCATAGGAAATGCGCCTGGCGCATTTCTTTTTTTCTGCTGAAATTAAGGATTGCCAAGCCGTATACACTTGTTTATGATGCTTTTAAAGTTAAATGCATGCTGCGTGATGCGGCTAGAGGGGGCGAATCTATGAAATTCAGTGATTTTGACAATAGAGCCTGGGAGACCGATGGACAATACTATGATACCTGCATCATTCCGTATAGCGGACTTCAAGGCACGGAGACTCCGCCTGAGACAGTTAAGTTACTTGAACGGCAGCGTGATTTCCTGGAATTGGCCGAGCAACCGTACAAAGGGCGGGTCGTGACTTATCCGGCGGTACAGTATGCAGGGCCTGGAATGACAGTACTGATGAATGAGCTTTGCCGAAAAGTCAAATCCAGCGGCTTCCAGTACGCCATCGTGATGTCTGCCAATGAGGGGCTGCGCAGGGAGGAGATATTTGAAAGCGATTTACTCCTTTGCCTGCCTGAGATAGCGGCCGATTCCAGAGCCTCGGTAAGCGTGTATGTGCGGAGTGAAATCCAGGCCCTATGGGAGAATGGGAAATGAGTTAAATGTGACGGAAAATCAACAATTTATCAAAAAAGCACCTTAAACGCCTGTCACAATTTAGACAATATTCTTGACGGGTTTTAGACCCTAAGCTATGATTAGGATGAACTTATATGAACTGTGATATTTTTCATTGAAAACGGAATTTTTACCTAAAAAACCTATGCAACAACTCTGCAGGTGCCTTCTCACATTTTGAAAAGGGGGTTACATACAGTATGAGCAGCCTTAATGAAGAAGAAGAATCACTTCCGCAAGAACCGCCCAGCCGAAACGAGATGTCACGCAGACAGTTTTTGACCTACACACTAGGAGGGGCTACCGCCTTTATGGGTGCCGGAGTTATCCTGCCGATGGTCCGGTTTGCTGTAGATCCGATTCTGCAGAAAAAAGGCGAGGGAGAATTCATCAAGGTAGCGGAAGCGTCCAAAATTACCGAAGAGCCCCAGGAGTTCACCTTCGAGCTTCCGCAGCAGGACGGATGGTATGCCAGTACAGCGATGCTTACGGCGTGGATTCGTAAAGACGCGAACGGAGATATTTATGCGCTTTCACCGATCTGCAAGCATCTGGGCTGCACCGTAGGCTGGAATAATAACAAGGCGCATCCTGATGAATATCATTGCCCTTGCCATGGCGCCCGCTATACGAAGCAGGGCCGGCAACTGGCCGTGGCTGCCAAGCCGCTGGACCAGTACACCACCAAGATTGACGGAGGCTGGGTATATCTCGGTGAAATCGTCCCTAATACTGTTTCGGCGAAGGAGGCGTGAACGGCGTGTTCAAAAACGTATATAACTGGATTGACGAACGTCTGGATATTACACCGATCTGGAGAGATGTTGCCGACCACGAGGTCCCCGAGCATGTCAATCCCGCACACCACTTTTCAGCCTTTGTCTACTGCTTCGGCGGACTAACCTTCTTCATCACTGTAATCCAGATACTCTCAGGAATGTTTCTGACCATGTATTATGTCCCGGATATCATTAATGCCTACGCCAGCGTGGAATATCTGCAGACCAAGGTCGCCTTCGGTAAAATCGTCCGCGGCATGCACCACTGGGGCGCGAGTCTCGTCATTGTCATGATGTTCCTTCATACGATGCGTGTGTTCTTCACCGGTTCGTATAAGGCTCCGCGCGAGATGAACTGGGTAGTGGGGATGCTGATTTTCTTTGTCATGCTGGGACTGGGACTGACCGGTTACCTGCTTCCATGGGACAATAAGGCGTACTTCGCCACCAAGGTTACGCTGGAGATCGCCAATTCGGTTCCATTCATGGGGCCGGTGCTCAAGGAGCTGATGCAGGGCGGCAGTATTGCCGGCGCCGAGACGCTCACCCGGTTCTTCGCCTTACATGTATTCTTCCTCCCGGCGGTTCTGCTTATACTGCTTGTCGGGCACTTCATTATGATCCGCAGACAAGGCATATCCGGTCCGCTGTAAAATAACGTATAGGAGGCACGGTCATGGCACACGGAGACGACTCCAAAGAGAAGGTGATATTCGTCGGGGATTCCCGGGTCCGAAGAGGAAACGGATTCATTACCCCGCCGGATTATACGGCGTATCCGGGCAAATCGGAAGCCTTTATCCCTAACTTTCTGCTCAAGGAATGGATGGTTGGTGTAGTGGTGTTGGTGGGAATTCTGGTTCTGACCATCTCAGAGCCGGCTCCGCTCGGGTTCCCTGCCAATCCGGCAGCAACGGTAATTCCGATTCCCGACTGGTATTTTCTCTTCCTCTATCAGTATTTGAAGCTTCCTTATGCATCAGGTGACTATATCGTGCTGGGAACGCTTGGTGTGACTGGGGTGGCCTTCGGGGCGCTGCTGCTGGCGCCTTTCCTGGATACGGGCCCCGAGCGGCGGTTCTACCGCAGACCGATTGCGTCCTCGCTGATGTTCCTGTCTCTCGCAGCAATCGTCTATTTGACCAACACAGCCTGGACAGAATACAAGCATGAGATGGCTGAAACCGGCCAGATTCCTGAGGATGTTCAGCGCGAGGAGAAAGCGGCCGAGAACAGGGCGGCGGGCTTGCCAACCACAAGTGCGGTCAAGCCGAAGGATATTGCCATTGTGGACAAGGATGATCCGGCGATGGCACTCTATAAGCAAGCAACCTGTATAACCTGCCATGCGGTAGATATGAAGGGCTCCGGCAGTTTTCCTTCGCTTCGGGGTGTAGGCGATAAGCATGATAAGGCGGCGATTCTTACTATTATAAAAGAAGGTAAGGGTCAGATGCCGCCAATGGTGGAGACGGCTATGGGGGCAGGGCTGACCGAGCAGGATATCGATGAGCTGGCCGGCTGGCTTGCCAAACAAAAAAGCGGACAGTAAAATAACAGTAACGCAGGACCTGATCGTGTATGCGCTCAGGTTTTTGTTATGTCATGAAGCTTCAACAGTCGGGGGGAAGTTGTTTGTATGCCGGGTCATTGGTTTGAGAAATTATTTAGGGACCGAAGAATAATATGGGTGCTGTTTATCGTGAATCTGCTCGGAACGGTCTACGGATATATGTGGTATGGCAACCAGCTCACGTTCACGGCGCAGACTGAACCGCTCTGGCTACTGCCGTTCGTTCCTGACAGCCCTACGGCCAGTCTGTTCTTCACGGCTGCATTACTGCTGCTGCTGTATCCGCCAAGAGGGCTTGCGGGGACGCTGATACGTGAGCTGATTGAAGCGCTGGCAGTCCTAACCTCTGTGAAGTACGGAATATGGGCGGTCAGCATCATTGTGGCCGGCGGTTATCAGGGAGATTCCATCACCTGGAAGGACTGGATGCTGATGATCTCCCACACCGGAATGGCTGTGGAAGCTCTGATCTATGCCCGGTTCTTCACCTTCCGGAGAATGCTGCCTGTGGCGCTTGCGTGGACATTCGCTAATGATATAGTGGATTATTCACAAGGCGTGTATCCATGGCTGCCTTCTGTGCTTGATGATGATCTTATCGCTGTTCAGTACCTCACCATGGGGCTTACACTGTTCAGTACGGCTGCTGCCTGGCTATTCTGCGGCCGGACAAGGCGTCCCGCACTTCCGGACAGAACTGCCATGAAGCACTGAGTCTCTGTTCTAACTCTTGTCCTTCCGCCATACATTAAGGTGGGAGGGATGTCTTATGCCGCGCAGAAAAGTATTCATACTGTCAGGAATTCTGCTGTGCTGGCTGCTGGCCGGTATCAGCGGAGGCCGTGTTCAGGCTGAAGCAGGGGATGCCGCTGCAGACCAGGGAAGTACAGCTTACATAGAAGCAGCCGGAAGTGTACCCAGTGATCCCGCTGCTCTCACGGCCAGAAGCGGAGCGCAGCGGCTGGAGCAGGCTGCGGAAGCTCTATACGGCTATGTGCTTGAAGGCGATGTGCTGAAGGCCCGCCAGGAGGCAGAGGAGGTCTCGCAGATCTTCATCTCTTCGTCCTTTGAAGGGATGACCTCAGTGGAGGGGGTCAATGCACTATCCTCTGTGATCCTGGACATGAAGTCGGCACTGGCTGCGGCCCAGCCGTCCCCGGAGAGATGGGAAGCGGCAGCGGCGAAGCTGCGGCTTGCCGCTAACAGCCTGAATCACCCCCGCCAGCCCATGTGGCTGCAGTACTATAAGCTGGTCCGTGAGGATCTGAACGATATGGAGCAAAGCGCTGCCGCGAATGATCTGAAGAGCTGGACAGCGGCCCTGGCAAGACTTCAGAGCCGGTATGCGAATATCCGGCCTGCGGTGATCATCTCCCGGCCTGCTGAGGCGGTGAGCACCTTTGATTCCTGGATGTCTTACGCAGGAGGGGTGGCAGGCTCGGAGCAGCCCGTGGAACGGGCCCGCCTGCTGGAGATTGTATCCTATGGGCAGGATGCAGCAAGAGTGATGTTCGGCAAGGACCGCAGCGAGCCGGTCCTGTCTCTGCCGCTGGCTCCGCAGCAATACGGGGGCTGGGCCCTGCTGGCAGGCGCGTTCATCCTTACGGTGCTCGTGTATACGGCTTACCGTAAGTACCGCGGCCAGAAGCAGAATCTAAAACCCGTGTAGGCTTGAGCGGCGGCAACAGAGGATACAAAGAGGGCGGACCCCACAAGCAGCCATTGCCGGCTTGTGGGGTCCGCCCTTATGTGTGTATAGTTTAGGTCTCCCGGAAGCCTTCGCCGTGAACGTCGTGAACCTCACTGATAATGACGAAGGCTTTAGGATCCACCGACTTCACCAGCAGGCTTAGCCGGCGGATCTCCTGTCTGGAGACCACGCAATAGACCATATGCTTCGCCTGCTTGGAATAAGCGCCGATCGCCGGGATTAAGGTAACGCCGCGATCCATTTCTACGGTGATCAGCTCGGCAATCTGCGGAGCCTCGTCGCTGATGATGGTGAAGGCTTTGGCGGCGTAGGCTCCTTCCTGGATGAAATCAATGACACGTGAGGCGATGAAGACTGCCACGAGCGTATACAGTATTTTTTCGCGGGGAATGTAGAGCAGGGAAGCCCCGATAATGATGATATCCACGGCCAGAATAATCTGTCCCATACTCCAGCCGAACTTGCGTCCGAGTATCCGTGCCACAATATCTACACCCCCGGTGGTGCCTCCGAATCGGAAGACAATCCCCAAGCCCAGACCCAGGGTAACCCCTGCATATAATGAAGCAAGAATAAAATCATGCTCTGTACTGAACGTTACAATCCAGCCTGCCTTAATCATCCGTTCAAATAACCAGAGGAAAAAAGACAGGGAGCCGATGCCGAGTCCGGTATAGACGATCTGATTCGCCCCGAGCACCTTCCAGCCGAGCAGAAAGAGCGGAAGGTTCAGCAGCAGTGTGGTTAAGAAGATAGGGATGTTAAAGGCGTAATTGAGCAGGATGGTAATCCCGGTAACTCCGCCCTCCATCAGCTGGTTGGGAATAATGAAATACAGGAGTCCGAATGCGTAGATGGCCGTGCCCAGCATGATGGGGGCCACTGTTTTGCTGACTGTGCTGATTTTAATGGTTGAACTCATAACATCCCTCGCCTACGCCTCTAAATGGGCAATTTATATGTAATGATCCCCCCGGAGAGCACACAAGCTCCAGGCGGCATTGCAAAAAAGATTTGTCTTCAAAACGTCTTTACGATAACATAGGGGCAAACAGAAGGCAAGAACACACGGGGGTGAAAGGGCAATTTATGGATAAAAGTCTTGGTGACATTCAGCGTGAGGTGGATGCCTATATCTCACAGTTTAAAGAAGGCTACTTCAGTCCGCTGTCGATGCTGGCCCGGATGTCCGAGGAAGTCGGGGAGCTGGCGCGCGAAGTCAACCATCAATTCGGCGAGAAGCCGAAAAAAGCAGATGAAGCTGATAATTCGATTGAGCTGGAGCTGGGCGACATTCTCTTCATTACCGTTTGTTTCGCCAATTCACTTGGTATCGACTTAACTGAGGCTCATAATAAGGTTATGCACAAATTCAATACGCGTGATGCCGGGCGCTGGACGCCCAAAAACACCGATTAGGCCTATGCTACATATGCTGTACCAAACGAACGGGATTTAGCCGTAAGGATGGTGAGGATATGGACCATAATGATTATGTAAAAGCGGCCTACCGCTCAATACTCCGCAGTGACTTTGCTGAGGCCATCACCTTGTTCGAGGCGGCCATTGCCGCAAGTCCCGATGATGCGGAAGTCAGATACCGCTGCGCTATTACCTATGCCCGCAGCGGCATGCTGGACAAAGCGCTTGAACATGCTGTAGCCGCACGCAGACTGGATGGAACCAAACCGGAGTATCAGCTGCATCTTCAGCATCTGCAGGCTCTTAAGCTTGTGCAGGAAGCGAAGCGGCTGCTGGAGGATGACGCAGCGGACAGTGTGAATCCGTACCATCCGATTACGCTGCTCAAGGAAGCTGTATCGCTTGACCCTCTCTACGGGGATGCTTATGTATGGCTGGCAATTGCGCACAGCCGGATGAATGAACATCTGCAGGCGATTGCGGTATTGAAAGAAGTTATGTCGCTGCACCCGGATGACAGCGGACTGCGTCTGCTGATGAAGGATCTGCAGAAATCGCTGCAACACTATATACAATAATAACAGAGCCAGGGAAAGCGGGGAGAATTCATTTGAGTGACAAGATCAGGATTATTGTTTCCGGAGCCGGAGGCAGAATGGGCAAAGAGGTTGTGAAGCTGGTATTGCAGGATGATGAACTCGAGCTGGCAGCAGCGGTTGACCGCTCTGCACATGGCAGAGATGCCGGACGGCTGGTTGGTCTTGAGGATTGCGGTGTACTTGTGACTCCGGATCTGGAGACTGCGCTTGCAGATACAGAGGCGGATGTAATGGTTGATTTTACGCTTCCACACTCTGCATATAGCAATACTGCGCTGGCGGTCAAATACGGCGTCCGTCCGGTTATCGGTACCACCGGCTTCACGCCGGAGCAGATCGCCGGGCTGGACAAGCAATGCCAGGAGCAGGGAATCGGCGGACTGATTGCGCCTAACTTCTCCATCGGTGCGATTCTGCTGATGAAATTCGCTGCCCAGGCCGCAAAGTATTTCCCTCATCTCGAAATTATCGAATATCACGGAGACCAGAAGCTGGATGCTCCGTCAGGAACAGCGATTAAGACGGCAGAGATGATCTCTGAGGCGCGGCAGGAGCTCCGTCAGGGACATCCTGAGGAAGAAGAGATTATTGAAGGCTCGCGCGGCGGGTATTATAACGGCTTCCGTATTCACAGCGTGCGTCTTCCGGGTGTTTTTGCCCAGGAGGAGGTTGTATTCGGCGGGTTCGGACAGTCGCTGAAGATCCGTCATGACTCTTATGAGCGCGCGGGTTATATGCCTGGAGTCAAGCTCGGGATTCAAAAGGTGATGGGCTATACCGGCTTGATTTACGGCTTTGAGCATTTTATAGAATAGACGGGGAGAGAAACAGAATGTTGAAAATTGCTTTTATCGCACATGACCGCAAAAAAGATGAAATGGTTAATTTCGTAACTGCTTATGAGCATGTTTTTGAAGGGCATAAATTATTCTCCACCGGAACCACGGGCCAGCGTATCATGGAAGTGACCAAGCTCTCCATTCACCGTTACATGTCGGGGCCGCTTGGCGGCGACCAGCAGATCGGCTCGATGGTGGCTACGGATGAGCTGGATTTAATTATTTTCCTGCGTGACCCGCTGATGGCCCAGCCGCATGAACCGGATATTACAGCGCTGCTACGTCTGTGCGATGTGTACGGGATTCCGGTGGCTACGAATATTGCTACAGCAGAAATTCTGGTGAAGGCTATTGACCGGGGAGATTTCGGCTGGCGTGAGCTGGTACATAAATACAAGCCGGGTGTGGACGAGTCATGAAGCTTGACATTCTGGTATTCGGCGCGCATGCAGATGATGCCGAGATCGGCATGGCAGGGACCATTGCCAAGCATACTGCTGCCGGCTTCAAGGTAGGAATGTGCGATCTGACCCGGGCAGAGATGTCCTCGAACGGCACGGTGGAGCTGCGGGAACAGGAAGCACAGCAGGCTGCCGCAGTGCTGGGCGCTGCGGTGCGGAGTAATCTGGGGTTGCCTGACCGTGGCCTGTATATGACAGAGGGCCATTTGGCGGCAGTAACAGCGGAAATCCGCCGCTATGCCCCGTCTATGGTATTTGCCCCTTACTGGGAAGACCGCCATCCTGATCATATTGCCTGCAGTAAGCTGGTGGAGGAAGCAGTATTTAATGCCAAGCTGCGCAAATATATGCCGGACAAGCCCGCTATCCCCGAGCCTGGGTTATATTTCTACTTCATTAATGATCTCGGACGGACGGATCTAATCGTAGATGTGACTGCGCAGTATCCGCTGAAGGAGCAGGCATTGTCCTGCTACCGTTCCCAATTTGGACTCGCTCCGGGTGAAGATGCCGTTGCAACGCCATTGACGGAAGGGTATATCGAACGCGTCCGTTCCAGAGACATGCTGCTCGGTCAGCGGAGGCTCATTCCTTATGCCGAAGGGTTCGCCGGCAAGGTTCCGTATACCGTAGATTTGTTCAGTGCTGCCCGCAAATAGAGGTTGCCACTCGACAACGCCCGGAAAACAACTATAATTAATTCATATCGTTACTTGAAGTAATAGACTTAAGTTAAAATTGAAGGGGCGGAGCTATGGAGCGGCTAAAGATAGGCATCACTTGTTATCCTTCTCTAGGCGGCTCGGGCGTGGTGGCAACTGAACTGGGCAAACTATTGGCTGAAAAAGGCCATGAGGTTCACTTTATCACACACAGCATCCCGTTTCGGCTGGGAACGTTTCAGAAAAATATCTTTTACCATGAGGTAGAGGTTAACGATTATTATGTATTCCGCTATCCGCCATATGATCTGGCGCTGGCGACCAAGATGGCGCAGGTAGCCAAAATGCAAAATCTGGACCTGTTCCATGTGCATTATGCGGTTCCGCATGCGGTATGTGCTTTTCTGGCCAAGCAGATCCTTGGTAATGATATCAAAGTGGTTACCACGCTGCATGGTACGGATATTACAGTGCTGGGCCAGGATGAATCCCTGAAGGATCTGATCCGGCTGGGCATTAACGAGAGTGATGCGGTGACCGCAGTCTCCCGTGATCTGATCAAGGAGACCCGCAAGGCGCTTGATATTACGCGTGAAATTGATCTGACTTATAATTTCGTAGATAAGCGTGTCTATTATCCCCGGGATGTAACGGATCTGCGCGGCGACTTCGCGGCCCCGGATGAGAAGATTCTGATGCATATCAGCAATTTCCGCCCGGTCAAGCGGGTGAGTGATGTGGTGGATGTGTTCGCCAAGGTGAACCGGCAGGTGCCTTCCAAGCTGCTGCTGGTCGGCGAAGGCCCTGACCTGCCGAAGATTCAAGCCAAGATCAGCGAGATGGGCCTCGACGATCATGTCCGTTTCCTGGGTAAGCAGGACGAGATTGCCCAGGTGATCTCGCTGGCGGACCTGCTGCTGCTGCCTTCTGAGAAGGAGAGCTTCGGGCTGGTCGCCCTGGAAGCGATGGCCTGCGGCGTTCCGACCATTGGCTCGCAGGCTGGTGGGATTCCGGAGCTGATTCAGCATGGCAAGACCGGATTCCTTGCGCCAGTCGGCGATACGGAATCGATGGCAGAATATGCCGTCCGGCTGCTCTCGGATGAGGCGATGGCTGAGAGCTTCCGGCGCGCATGCCTGGAGCGGTCCTGCAATGATTTCAGCAGAGATATGATCACCAATCAATATGAAGATATTTATTACCGTGTGCTCGGGCGCAAGGTATCCGGATTAGACCCGATTCTGGGGTAAGGAGTACGATATGGAATGGAGAATGGCACCACCCGGCATGGCTGAAGCCGCCGGGACTGTTGTTGCAGGCCTAGTGGCAGGCGGCCATGAAGCTTATTTCGTCGGCGGCTGCCTGCGCGATGAGCTGCTGGGCCGTCCGGTGCATGATATAGACATCACTACCTCCGCACTGCCGGAGGAGGTGATGGCCCTGTTTCCGCGCTGCGTCCCTACCGGACTGGCGCATGGCACGATCACTGTGCTGCAGGAGGGCTACAGCCTGGAAGTTACGACCTACCGGACGGAGAGCGGCTATGCCGATCACCGGCGTCCGGAGCATGTCGTATTCGTCAGGGATGTGCGGGAGGATCTCCGCCGCCGTGACTTCACGATCAACGCCATCTGCTGCGGCCTTGACGGCGGGCGGATTGACCCTTTCGGGGGGGAGCGGGATCTCAAGCTCCGCGTGATCCGCTGTGTAGGCGAAGCGGAGGAACGCTTCGAGGAGGATGCGCTGCGGATGCTGCGCTGCGTACGTTTTGCTTCCGTGCTGGATTTCGCGATTGCGAAGAATACCTGGCGCGGTCTGCTGCGCCAGCGTGACAAGCTGGCGCATATTGCTGTGGAGCGGGTGCGCGCCGAGGTGGAGCGCAGCCTGGAAGGCCCGCACCCGCAGCGCGGGCTGGGGCTCCTGCTGCGCAGCGGCCTGCTGCCGCGCGGCAAAGCGCCGTTCCCCTGGACCGGCCGGGACCTGGCGGCTGCCGCCGCCCGCCTCGCCGGTCTCGGGAACCTGGAGAGCGCCCGCCTGCGCTGGGCGCTCCTGCTGCATGCCCTGGGATCGTCGGCGCAGTGCGCCGACGAGCTCCTGCGGGCATGGACGTTCCCCGGGGCGACGCGCACTGGCATCGTCGCCGTGCTCCGCGTCCGCGAAGCCTGGGACGCGGCATTGTCCTCGGCGCGGCCGGAGGCTTCCGGCGCCGGGGAGCGGCTGCGGCGGCGGTGGATCGCCGCCGTGCTGGGTCATGGCCAGTCAGCCGCCGAAGGGTGGCTGACGCTGCTTGAGGCGGCGGGGCCTGACGCCGCGTCCGCTGTTGGCGCAGGTGC
>NZ_ASPX01000064.1:0-42528 GCF_000517965.1 Paenibacillus sp. FSL R7-277 | reverse complement strand
CCCCTGCCGCAGATGCTGGCGCCCCCGCCAGATCGGCAGGCGTCCCTGCCACGGCTCCAGTCGCACCCGCCAGATCGGCAGGCGTCCCTGACGCGCCTACAATGGCAAGCTCAATCCCCCCTGTAACCACCAGACTCCTGCGGTCCTGGACCGCAGAGATGCCGATCCGTACGCTCGCTGAGCTGGCGGTGAGCGGCCATGAGGTGACAGCGGCGCTGGAGAAGCGTCCCGGCCCGTGGCTGGGCGTATTGCTGAACCAGCTTCTTCTGGCTGTCGCGGCAGGTGACCTTGCCAATGACAACCAATTACTGCTGCAAGCAGCGCAAAGGATGGATAGAGATGAATAGCGGTCATGCGCAGCATTCCGGTGTGTTGAAGCGGGAGGCGTTCGTTCCCGGCTGGGCCAAAGACATTCAGCGGCTGGATACTGTCGGTTCCACACAGGAGGAAGCCAAACTACTCGCCGAGGGCGGCGCCCCGGAAGGAACAACGGTCATGGCCGAAGCGCAGACCGGCGGGCGCGGGCGGATGGGCCGTAAATGGCACTCCCCCCACGGCAAAGGAATCTGGATGAGCCTGGTGCTGCGTCCAGCTCTGCAGCTGGCCTTGACTCCGCAGCTGACGCTGCTCGCCGGAGTGGCTGTCTGCACAGCCATCCGTGAGGTTACCGGGGTGCCGGCCGGCATCAAGTGGCCGAATGACCTGCTGGCCGGCGGCCGCAAAATCTGCGGAATCCTGCTGGAATCCTCGCTTCGTGAAGGCGGGCTGCATTATTGCATCGCCGGTATCGGCATCGCTGCGAATTTGACGGAGGAAGACTACCCGGAGGAGCTGCGCGGGATCGGTACATCGCTGCTGATCGAAGGCGGGGGCATTCCTGTAGACCGCACAAGGCTTGCGGAAGCCGTGCTGGAGGAACTCGAATATTTGTATCATGTATATATGGAGCAAGGCTTCCATCCCGTGAAGGAGCTGTGGGAGTCCATGTCGGTGACACTGGGGCGTCAGGTATACGTGAATACTCCCCAAGGCCGCACCGAAGCCACTGCTGTCGGACTGAGCGATAACGGCGGGCTGCTGCTGCGTAACGAATCGGGTGAGGTAGTGAGCGTACTGTCCGGAGAAATTGAAATGATCTAGTAGACCATCAGAATTGAACAAGTGATTTCATTCCATAAAGGGATGAAGCTACGTTCGTAGCGAAAAAATAGGGATAAGTGTATTCTGTACAACTAAAAACAGTGGAACGGGTAGACTTCCTCTTCTAATTGTAGTCTGTACAACTAAATTTGCTCGGATTGGCGAAAATCCAGAAATAGAGGCATTTTAATTGCAGGAAATACAACTAAACAGAGATTCGGCAGCACATCCGGCGATTTAGTTGTACAAATTACAACTAAGACTACTCCGTGCACCTTAATCAGGGTGAGGTAAACCCTCAGCAAGCCATTAGTTAAAGTATTTCTCATACGTATAGATCTGATGAACTACTAGGTGGCTGGAACTGCCGCATTTTAGAGGATTTTAGAATGTTTAAACAGATAGGGAAAAGTGGCGGAGGGGAATTTTGGAGCTGTAGGAGCGGTAGCGTCCGCCTGAAAGCTTTCCGTAGGAAAGCTCGCATCGTAAGCATAAGCTAGTCACCGGATTTCTACCGCGAACAGCGGTTTAAATCAGGGAATCTGGGGACAACAGCGGCCGGAAGCCCAAAACTTCTCTGGAGTCACAACCATCACATTCTGAAATTATTTTGCAATTTATATAGTTCGAAAATTGTCAACAAGGCCGCTCCTCACGACCACGGGAGCGGCCATGTCATATTTTAAGGTGTTTATTTTTGTGTTTTTTTGGTATACTGTCCTCATGAGGCGGCATCGCATGGCGAGCTGTACTCACGCAATTGTATCTTTAATAGGACACCTATTTACCGGATGTACCTTCATAACTGGATGTAACGGTTACGTTGGATTCTGCTCTGAGCCGTAAGGACCGAGACAGAAGGGACGATCGCGAGTGACTCTTTTTTGCCCTTCGGACCTTTTTAGCGGACCATGCTAAAGGGTTTTTTTGTTTGCGCGGATACCGCGTATTTTATGGAAAAGGGGAATGAGAGCGACATGGCAGACAAACACGCACTGAATATTGTCAAAATGAAAAAAATGAAAACGGACGGGGTGCCCCTGAGCATGCTGACCGCTTATGACTACCCTTCAGCCCTGCTGGCGGAAGAAGCCGGAATCGACCTGATTCTGGTCGGTGATTCGCTGGGAAATGTCGTGCTTGGTTATGACACCACGCTGCCGGTTACCATAGAGGATATGGTCTACCATACCCGGTCGGTGAAGCGCGGCGCGCCTAATACTTTTATAGTGGCTGATATGCCGTTCATGACCTACCACGGAAGTGTGGATGAGACCTTGCGCGGTGTGCGCAGACTGATGCAGGAAGGCCAGGCCCATGCGGTCAAAATGGAAGGCGGCCTTGAGATCTGCTCCGCAGTGTCGGCTGTAGTAGCAGCCGGAGTTCCGGTGCTCGGCCATATCGGCCTGACCCCGCAGTCGGTCAATATGATTGGCGGCTACCGGATTCAGGGGAAGGATGCCAAGGATGCGCAGCGGCTGATGGACGAAGCGAAGGCACTGGAAGCAGCCGGGGCATTCGGCATTGTACTGGAGCTGGTCACGGAGGAAGTGGCAGAAGCCATCTCCAAGGCTGTCAGCATACCGACCATCGGCATCGGTGCCGGGCGTTACTGTGACGGACAGGTTCTGGTTTTCCATGATGTCCTGCGGTATGCCTCACCTTACCGGGAGAAAAAGTTCGTTAAAACCTACGCCGATGTAGGCACTCTAATTCGTGAAGGCATCACCAGCTACGTTCAGGAAGTGAAGGACCGCTCGTTCCCTGCGGAAGAGCATGTGTTTCGCGCGGACGAGACTGTCCTGGAATCTTTATACGGCAATGCCGGCAAAGGAGTGAAATAAAATGAGAGTGATCCGAACGATTGCTGAACTGCGCGAAGCGCTCGAATATATGCGTCAAGGGGGCCATGGCCCTGTTGGTTTTGTGCCTACCATGGGATATTTGCATGAAGGACATGCCAGTCTGCTGCGTAAGGCAGGGGAGAAGAGCGGCACAGTGGTGATGAGTATTTTTGTCAATCCGCTGCAATTTGGCCCGAATGAGGATTTTGCTTCCTATCCGCGGGATGAGCAGCGTGATCTGGCGCTGGCTGAACGTGAAGGTGCGGACCTGGTGTTCATCCCAAGTGTAGAAGAGATGTATCCGCAGCCGATCCGTACAGGCGTATCGGTCTCCTCGCTTACGTCGCAGCTCTGCGGCGCTTCGCGTCCGGGACATTTTGACGGAGTAACTACTGTGGTCAGCAAGCTGTTTCATATCGTGCAGCCGGATTACGCCTTCTTCGGACTGAAGGATGCCCAACAGGTAGCGGTTCTCCGCCGGATGGTGTCTGACCTTAACATGAACGTGGACATTATCGCCTGTCCTATTGTGCGCGAGGAAGACGGGCTGGCGCTTAGCTCCCGCAATGTCTATCTGAGCAGCGAGGAGCGCAGACAGGCGCTGGTATTGTCTCGTTCCCTGCGCGAGGTGCGCCAGGCTATGGAAGAGGGCAGTATTCGTACGGTAGATGAAGCACGGGCCCTGCTGGTCTCGGTCATTTCTGAATCGCCGCTTGCGGTCATTGATTATGCGGAGATTCTAACCTTCCCTGATCTGGAAGAGCTGGAAGGCGGCAGCAGGCTGACGGATACGGGCGGAGAGGTTATAATGGCTCTGGCTGTGAAGTTCGGCAGAACCCGTCTGATTGATAATAATGTATTTATTCCTAAGGAGGCACACGCTCTTGTTTAGACATATGATGAAATCCAAAATTCACCGGGCAACGGTCACTGAAGCCAATCTCAATTATGTGGGCAGCATTACCATTGATGAAGATCTGATGGAAGCCGCAGACCTGCTGGAGAACGAGAAGGTGCAGATCGTGGACAATAATAACGGTTCCCGTCTGGAGACCTATGTCATTCCAGGTCCGCGCGGCAGTGGCGTCATTTGTCTGAACGGGGCAGCGGCGCGTCTGGTACAGCCTGGCGATACAGTGATTATTATATCCTACGCTGTCATGTCCTCCGAGGAGCTGGCGGCACACAAGCCGACTGTAGTGTTCGTTGATGCGGGCAACAAGCCGGTGAAGCTGGCGGATCATGAGATTCATGCGACGATTGCCTGAATTCTGAGCTTTGAGCCATGTAATCAATGGCAGGGATGAAGACCCCTGTACTTGCTGATAATGAAGTAAGGCAAGCTTAAGCTGACTTCATTATCAGTAAGGGTGGGATGTCCGGTGTTTCAACATTTATTTGCTGAGATGAACAAGATGCTCCAGGAGATCAAAGCCGACTATCCTACTGCGGAGGGTGCCCGCCGAAGCGATCTTTTATCCAAGTATAATATGCTCCACCGCATCAGTGATAATGTAATGGACGAGTGGCTGGTCTTCGCCGAGAAGCTGAGCGAGTTCCGGGAACAGGCGGATTTTCAGGTTCAGCCGGAGGAGCTGCCGGAAGAGGAGGCACCTGAGCTTGGGATGGATGCTTTTGTCAGGGGCCAGGGCTATTATAAGCTGCTGATGTACCGTAAGTGCATTGAACAGTTCAGGGAGGTTACGGCACAGTATCCGGACAGCCTCGCTGCCCGCCTGTATCTGGCCATGGCTTATCTGCAGGAGGGAGAAGGCGATACCGCCTGGGGACATCTGAATCACATGCTGGGCCTGATCCGTGAGGTGAAGCTGAAGGCGATGATCTATAATGCGCTGGGCTGTATCCGGGCTTCCCAGGAACGCTTCAATGAAGCCAGTGAGCTGTTCAGCCTGTCGCTGCTGCATGATCCTGATCTGCCGGAGCCGAACGTGAATCTGGAGGTGTGCCGCAGACGGGGCGGGAAGCTGGAGTTTGGCCATCAGCTGGTTTCGCTTTTATAATTTATCCTCGGTTTCTTTAGGCGATGCGCCCCACTTCCCGGGGTGTGCATCGCCTTTTTTCGTAACTTCTGTTATGCTGATAAAGAGTCTCAAGTGAAAGGGAATAGAACTTATAATGAAATTTGCCGTGCTTGATTTTGAAACTACGGGAACCCAATCTGTGGGAGAGATCATCCAGGTTGGCCTTGCCATTATAGAAGAAGACGGGACGATCTCCCGGGTGTATGGTTCCTATGTCAAGCCCGGAGCGCCAATTCCTCCTTTTATTACGGGCCTGACCGGAATTACAGACAGCGATGTACAGGATGCGCCTGAGCTCGATGAGATGATGATGGAGCTGGTACCGCTGCTGGATGATGTAGTCCTCGTCGGACACAATGTCGCGTTTGATTTTCATTTTTTGCAGAATGCGCTGGACCGCTGCGGCTACCTGCCGTTTCAGGGGCGGATTCTGGATACGATCGATTTTCTCAAAATATGCTTTCCTTCGCTGAGCACCTATCAGCTTGGCGCGGTAAGCAGCCACTTCGGCATTACGCATGACCGTCCCCATCAGGCGGACAGTGATGCGCTTGCCACGGCTATTGTGCTGCTCAAATGTCTGGAAGAGCTGCAGAGTCTGCCGCTGCTGACGATTCAGCGGCTGAATGAGCTGTTCGCGGACGAAGACAGTGATCTGGCCTGGTATTTCGACGGGCTGCTGCGGGAGCGGGAGATGGAGACCTTTCAGCCGGAAGGTGAGCTGAGCTTCTACCGCCAGCTTGCGCTGGCTGTGGGGGACTGGGCAGAGCTGGCTACGCCACGGGAGGATGGAAGCGTCAATCCGCTGGAGAATATTACCTTTGAAGAATATATGGATGAGGTAACCAAGCGGCTGAAGGCTGTTCTTCCCCAGTATGAGAGCCGAGAAGCCCAGGAGCTGATGATCCATGAGGTCATTACAGCGCTTGAGCAGGACAAGCATCTGCTGATTGAAGCGGGAACAGGCACCGGCAAATCGCTGGGTTATCTGCTTCCGGCCATCTACCATAGTGTGAAAAGCGATCAGAAGGTGATGGTCAGCACGCATACCATTAACCTTCAGGACCAGCTGCGGGAGCGGGATATTCCGCTCTTAACCAGCGTTGTGCCGTTCCCGTTCAAGGCCTCCATCTTTAAGGGAAGAGGGCACTATTTGTGTCTGCGCAAGTTCGAACATAGAATGAACAAAAAGGACTTTACGAGTCCAAGGGAAGAAGCGCTCACCGCTGCGCAAATGCTCGTTTGGCTGACTCAGACGACGACCGGCGATGATGAGGAGCTTAACTTAAGCGGACGGGGCGGCGATTTCTGGGAGACTGTAGCCAGTGATACTGACTCCTGCCTGGGACGCGCCTGTCCCTGGTTCCGCAAATGCTATTACCACCGGGCCAAGCATGAAGCCGGGATCTCCGATGTGGTAGTCACCAATCACTCCAAGCTGTTCGCAGATGTCAAAGCCGGGCATCAGCTTCTTCCGGCGTACGACCATCTTGTGATTGATGAAGCCCATCATCTGGAGGATATTGCCGGCAAGCATCTTGGCATGCAGATGAAATATTTCACATTCGCCCATACCCTCACCCGACTCTATAAAGATAGCCGGAGCGGGCAGCTGCCTGCCCTCCGTCAGAGTCTGCAGTCTTCGGGCAGTGAGCAGGCTTCCGAATGGAGCGGCGTGATCGACCGGATCTATCCCGATCTGCTGACGGTGAAGGAGTCCTGGGATGCGCTCAGCGACCGGCTCTTCAGCCTGCTGCCTGAGCGCAGCGATGCCGGGGCCGGTGAAGCAGGCCAGCTGGTGGCACGCCTGCAGCCGGGCAAGAAGCCGAAGGATTGGGAGGAGCTGGCTGCCCTTGAGAATACACTGAACCTCAGTCTGAGCGATATCATCCGCAAGGGCGACAAAATGCTCAGTGAGATGCGTGACACGGACAGCCAATCCTCCTCAGACAGTCTTGTGACCGATATCGGCGGGTTATTCAAGGATCTGGCATCCATTAGAGAGCAGATCCGCTTCTTCATGAGTCTGAACGATGAGAATATCGTGTATTGGCTGGAGGGAAGCGGTAATTATAAGGGCAAGTCGCTGCAAATGTATGCTGTTCCTGTAGATGTCAGCACCCAGCTCAGGGAGCTGTTCTTCGATAAGAAGAAGAGCATTATCCTGACCTCGGCCACCTTATCCGTGGATAAATCCTTCCAGTTCATGATTGATAACCTGGGTCTTGGCGAGGCTGCAGAGCAGCGGCGTCTGATGACTGCACTGCTTCCGTCGCCATTCAAGTATCGTGAGCAGGCTCTCCTGGTCATTCCGCGGGACTTCCCGAGCGTCAAGGGGAGTATTGGGGATGCCCGCTTTGTGGACACCCTCGTGCACTCCCTTGCTGAGACAGCTGTAACAACACGGGGGCGGATGCTGGTGCTGTTCACCTCCTACAAGATGCTGCGCCAGGTGTATGAACCGCTGAAGGAGGCACTTGCCTCACAGGATATCGCGGTACTCGGACAAGGTGTGGAAGGCGGCAGCCGGAGCAAGCTGATCCGCCGCTTCCAGGACAGCCCGGCTTCGGTCTTGCTGGGTACCAGCAGCTTCTGGGAAGGGGTGGATATCCCGGGAGAAGCATTGACCTGCCTGGCGATTGTCAGACTGCCGTTCCAGCCGCCGAATCACCCGCTGGCAGAAGCGAAGTCAGAGCTGCTTCAGGCACAGAAGAAGAATCCGTTCATGAAGCTGTCCGTGCCGCAGGCTGTCATCCGCTTCAAGCAGGGCTTCGGGCGGCTGGTCCGCACGGCGCAGGACCGGGGCATCGTAATTGTGTACGATACCAGAGTGATTGAATCGCATTACGGAAAGTACTTTCTGTACTCGCTCCCCGGTCCCAAGATGGAGCATATGCTCACCGAGCAGATGGTCCCGAGAATTGCCGAATGGCTGGATGACGGCGGGGTTTCCTAATTCATCTGCTATTGCTATTATTAATAAGTCATGATTATCCTGAAGATCCGTTCCCGCCTGTCCTGCCACTCCGGCAGGCGGCGGGGCACGGTTGCTATAATTGTACGGAATGAAGTGTAGGCTAACAAAACTTTTAAGGAGGAGAATACATGAAATCGGATAAAATATCGGAGGCCGTCGTGCGCAGGCTGCCAGTGTACCTGCGTTTCCTGAACGATCTCCAAAAACGTGAAATCTCCACAGTCTCTTCTCAGGAGCTGGGCCAGAAGCTTGACCTAAATCCCGCCCAGATCCGTAAGGATTTGGCTTATTTCGGTGATTTTGGCAGAAAAGGCATCGGCTATGATGTATCTTATCTGATTGAGAAGATCCGCCATATCCTGAAGCTTGACCAGCAAATTAATGTTGCACTGGTTGGAGCCGGTAACCTCGGTCATGCCTTGTCTAACTACAACGCTTACTTGAAGGATACGATGAAGATTACTGCAATCTTCGATGCCTACCCGCCGAAGGTGGGCCAGCAGATCAACTCGCTGGTTGTGCAGCCGATGGAGGAGCTAAGCAGTACCATCCGCTCGCAGGGCATCCGGATCGGGATTATTACCGTGCCTGACAGCGAAGCCCAGAACGTAGCTGATATTCTTGTGGATTCCGGTATCGAAGCGATTCTGAACTTCGCACCGGTTATTCTCAAGACGCCTGCCAATATCCGGATTCATGCCGCAGATTTCACCACAGATCTGCAGAGCTTGGCCTATTATTTGCATGATGGAAAGGATGAGGCTGAAGATGAGCAGTAAAATCACGATAATCAAGAACGGGCACTTTCTGGTTCCGGGCAGTGACAAGCCGGTTCTGAGCGGGTATATGACCCTGGAGAATGATCTGATTACTTACATAGGTGAAGCTGAGCCGGTAGTGGAGGATGGCGCTCAGGTCGTAGACGGCAGCCGTCTGCTGTTCATGCCGGGTCTGGTCAATACCCATGGGCATACGGCCATGTCACTGCTGCGCGGATACGGCGACGATATGGTGCTTCAGACTTGGCTGCAGGAGAAGATGTGGCCGATGGAAGAGAAATTCACTGGTGATGATGTATATTGGGGAACCTCGTTGTCCGTGCTGGAGATGCTGAAGGGCGGCACAACCACCTTCCTCGATATGTATGATCATATGGACCGGGTAGCGGAAGTGACCGAGCAGTCCGGTATTCGTGCTGTGCTGATGCGCGGCGTAATTGGGCTGTGCCCGGAAGAGGTACAGCAATCGAAGCTCGCTGAGGCGATTGCTTTTGCCCGTAACTGGCACGGCAAGGCTGACGGCAGAATTACGACCATGCTCTCACCGCACGCCCCGTACACCTGTCCTCCAGAGTTTTTCATGAAGTTTGTGCAGGCTGCCCATGATCTGGACTTGCCAATGCACACCCATATGTCCGAGACGCGCCATGAAGTGGAGCAGAACGTGGCCGACTACGGACTGCGTCCGGTCGCACATCTGGAGAAGCTCGGGATGTTCACCCGTCCTTCGCTCATTGCCCACGGGGTTCATCTGAATGATGAAGAGATTGGGATTCTGGCCCGCTATAACGTTGGCGTGTCGCATAACCCCGGCAGTAACCTTAAGCTGGCCAGCGGGGTTGCGCGTGTTCCTGAGCTGCTGCGAGCCGGGGTTAAGGTTTCCCTGGGTACAGACGGAGCGGCAAGTAACAATAATCTGGATATGTTCGAAGAGATGAGGCTGGCGGCTCTGATCCACAAGGGTGTAAGCGGTGATCCTACAGCGGTACCGGCTCCTGAAGCGCTGCTGATGGCGACGGAGTATGGGGCGCAGTCTATTTTCCTAAGCGGGGTAGGCAGGCTTGCCGCAGGGATGAAGGCCGACTTTATTGCACTTGATATTGATCAGCCGCATCTGCTGCCGCATACCGATCTGCTCTCCCATGCCGTATATTCGGCAAGTGCCAAGGATGTGGAGCATGTATGGGTGAACGGCCAGCAGGTTGTGAAGCATGGACAATGCCTGACACTTGATGAAGAAGCCATCCGCCGCAAAGCACAGGAGACGTTCGAGAGCCTGCTTAAACGGTAATTCAGGGGAACGGGAAAGGAAGCAGCGTGGTGAAGAAGAAGAGGAGAAAATGGATCTGGCTGGGGATTACCGTGGTGCTGCTCCTTCTGTTCGGACTAAGCCAGTTCTATGCCTACATTATGAAGGACCAGTGGAACGAGCGGAGTGAGGCCAAGGAGCTGGCCCGGGCGCGTGCCGGACTAACAGAGGTAACCAAGGCCCAGAAATCTATCTGGAATGAGAATGAGATCTACTGGGTGCTGACCGGTAAAAATGAAGCAGGGACCGAACTGATGGTGTGGGTCCGTTTCACCTTGGAGGGCAAGCCTGCCGGAGGCGACAACGACCTGTATGCTGAGGAACTGAGCAATGGCACCTCAGAAGAGAAAATGCGCGGAATCATAGCCGCCCAGCTGCCGGACATTACGATCGAACGGCTGCTGCCCGGTGTATACAACGGGGAATATGCCTGGCAGCTATTTTACAAAAAAGACGGGCGATTCTATTATAATTTTTACCGCTTCAAGGATGGCAGCGCCATCGGTGAGGGGTACAGTCTGCCGAACCGCTAGCGTCACTTTAAGCGGCCGGGCGTTCAGGCTTGAACTATATTTAGAAGCGGGAGATACAGTGATACTGTACTCCCGCTTTTTTGGCGTGTTATATACGAGTAGAGTATAGGCTAGGCTGTTTATGGATTTGAGAGGCGTGGATCTGTGGCTTACTTAATAAAGGGAGGCATTGATCGGAGCTGCTCCCTACTGCTCTGTTGTCAATGTGTACATACACCAGTATATACAGATTGCAGTACCATTCATGTACATGAACTCTCCAATGCTAGGCTAAATCTTAAGACAGAAGGAAGAGATGATATGGAAGTTTTAGCATATTTGGATCAGGCGGTTGATTTGTTTAAGGAAGAGCTGGGGGATAATCTATCGGGGATTTATCTGCACGGCTCCCTGGCCATGGGCTGTTTTCAACCGGATTCAAGCGATATTGATCTGCTGATCGTCATACAGGATAAGCTGCCCGCAGAGGTTAGTCATAGGCTTGCCAGTCGTATTGTAGCTTATCACGACAGTCTGCCGAATAAGCGCGGAATTGAACTGTCTATCGTCCTGAAGACATACCTGCACAACTATGTGTATCCTACGCCATTTGAATTTCACTTTTCAGAAGCTCATTTAGAGCGGTATAGAACCGATGAGAATTATCTGTGCGGCGGCTTTGAGGATGCTGATCTGGCGGCGCATTTTGCAGTAGTCTACGATCGCGGGTTTATCTTATACGGGGAACCGATCCGTGAGGCCTTTGCGCCGGTAGACCGGGGATATTATCTGGATTCCATCGTCCGGGATGTGGAAGATGCGCCGCAGAAAATTGAGAATGCTCCAGTCTATTACACACTGAATCTATGCAGGGTGCTCTATTATGTGCAGGAAGGTCATGTCTCTTCCAAGAAGGAAGGCGGTGAGTGGGGGCTGCAGCATTTACCGGAACGCTATCACGGGCTGCTGAGACGGTGTCTGAAGGAATATAGCGGTGCGGCAGTCGCCGAAGGCTATGAACCGCGCGAATTAACTGATTTTGCGGAATTTATGATGGCTGAAATCAAGCGGACTCCAAACTGAAGATTGACCGGGTAAAAATGATAAGCGCATGAAACATCCAGAAATTAGTATCAAAAATTTTAAATATATTCACAACTTTATGTAAAATCGTATATACACCTATGATATACTACTACTTGTACTAAGACATGCTTAAGAGCATGTCCGTCTCGGATGGGCGCTAGACACGCTGGCTGGTCTTTATTATAGAGTTGTGCTCGGTCATTATTGAGAGGAGGACGTTTCTTGAAACTTCGTCTTGTGCCTGTACTGCTAACGTCTCTGCTGTCTGCTGCATTATTGTTTGGTGGCTGGTATTCCTACCGTACATTCGCGGTGCAGGAGCCGCTGCAGAAGCTGGTATCATCCTACGAGGGAGTGAAGGATTCCCATATTACTATTAAACGCAATGAGGTCACTTTGAAACTGGATTTGCAGCCGGGCACGAAATTACGTGAACTGGTGCAGTATGTATCAAGAGAAGGCAGCACTGCTATTGACGGACGGACCCTGAAGCTGGATGTGGAACAGAAGCCGAGTGAACTGCTGGATGAGTATTGGGATAAAGCGATGTTCTCTGTAGCAGAAGCGATGGAGAGCCGGAAGTATACATTGATACCAGCCAAGCTGGACGGATTGAAGGAGCAGGAGAGCAAGTACAGCGGGGTTACAGCTACCACAGAGATTGACGACAATAATGTATATGTAAGCCTGAGCAACGGCACAGAGAGCAAATTTATCATTCTGCCACGTGCAGCAGCCAAGATGGGAGTGTGGAACAATGCCTAAGTACTGGAAAGAGGTTGTAGCCGGATTCGTTCCGGTCATGCTGATTTTTATGGCTTTTGTGGGGATCAATATCTTCCCTGTAATCATAGCGCTGGGCATGGTTGCCGCGCTCCTGTTCATTGCTCATGCCCGCGGCGGTCTGACGGTTAATGCAGGTGCAGATAAGAAGCGCAAGAAGAACGGCCCTTCCAAGCTGACCTTTGAAGAGATCGGCGGACAGGACAATGCCAAGCAGGAGCTGCGTGAAGCGCTGGACTTCCTGATCCGGCATGAAGAAATCAGCAAGTTCGGGATTCGCCCGCTCAAGGGAATTCTGCTTACAGGTCCTCCGGGAACAGGAAAGACGCTGATGGCTAAGGCTGCGGCACATTATACGGGCTCCGTGTTTGTAGCTGCCTCGGGTAGTGAATTCGTTGAGATGTATGTCGGTGTGGGTGCGGGACGCGTACGCGATTTGTTCAAGGATGCCCGCACACGCGCACTCAAGGAGAATAAGCAAAGCGCCATTATTTTCATTGATGAAATCGACGTCATCGGCGGGAAGCGCGAAGGCGGACAACAGCGTGAATATGATCAGACCCTCAATCAGCTGCTGACAGAGATGGACGGGATTTATAACAACGATACCCCGCGCATCCTGCTGGTAGCCGCAACGAACCGCAAGGAGATGCTTGATTCTGCGCTGCTGCGCCCGGGGCGTTTTGACCGCCATATTCAGGTCGATATGCCTGACAAGAAGGGCCGCAAGTCGATTCTCGACCTGCATGCCAAGAACAAGCCGCTGCATGATACCGTGGATCTGGATAAAATCGCCGAAGAAGCTTACGGCTTCTCGGGTGCGCAGCTGGAGAGCGTGATGAACGAAGCCGCGATCTACATGATGCGCGAGAATCTGACTCTGGTAGAGCAGCGTCATCTGTCGATGGCGATCGACAAGGTCATGATGGGTGAAAAGACCGACCGTGAGACCAACCATGAAGAGAAGAAGCGGGTAGCGATCCATGAGCTTGGACATGCTATTATGGCTGAGCTGCTGCGCCCCGGAAGCGTTAGCCAGGTAACACTGACCCCGCGCGGTCAGGCTCTAGGGTATGTCCGGCATAATCCGCAGACCGAGCAGTATCTGTACACGAAGGATTACCTGGAGAACCAGATCATGATTGCTCTTGGAGGAGCGGCTGCCGAAGAGATGTATTACGGGGGACGCAGTACCGGTTCCCGTGGAGACTTCGATCAGGCACTGAATATCGTGGAGACCATGATGAAGTCAGGGCTCACTTCGCTGGGTATTGCGAATCTGCAAATGGTTACCACCGAAGAATTAATGAAGGAAAACAGTAAAATACTGGATGATCTTATGATCCGCACAAATGACCTGCTGGACAAGCAGAGAAATATATTTGATTACTCCCTTGACATTTTAATGAAGGAAGAAGTCCTCTCCGGAGAGCAATTTCGTTGTCAATTTCGTGACAGTGTCCTTTTACCGGCATAATTCTTTATGCCGGTTATTTTTTTTTACTTTTCAGACATGCTAAGATATCATTATATGTCGGGCTACTTATTTTTTTCGACAGACAAGGTACAATACAGAAGTATAGATACCTGAAAGGATGGAGACTTTTACATGAATTTTAAGAAGATCGGTGTCATCGGCGGAGGCACAATGGGACAAGGGATTGCTGAAATGCTGGCAGCCAAAGGCCTGGATGTCATGCTGGTGGAAAAAACTGCAGAACGGCTGAACTACTCCTACGAAATGATCGAGACCAGTCTCGACAAGCAGCTGGAGAAATGGGCGATTACCCAGGCGGAGAAGAAGCTCATCCTGGCCCGTATCCAGAAGGTTACACACTTCGCTGAACTGAGCTCCTGCGATATGGTCATTGAGACCATCGTTGAAGATCTGGAGGCCAAGCAAAAGGTATTCAATCAGCTCGATCAGGTGTGTCCGAGCCACATTATTCTTGCCAGCAATACGTCAACGCTTAGCTTGACTGAGCTTGCAAGCTCTACAATGTATCCGGAACGCGTTATCGGCATGCATTTCATACACCCTGTAGGTAAGGTTGATCTGGTTGAAATCGTGCGCGGTCTGAAAACCTCGGACAGCACATTTGAAGATACTAAAGCCTTTGTCGATGAGATTGTTGAGAAAAAAGGCGTTATGATCTACGAATCCCCCGGATTTGTATCTTCACGCCTCATTTGCCTGTTCATCAACGAAGCTATGCATGTCCTGCAGGAAGGTGTCGCTTCTCCCGAAGATATTGACGACGCTATGCGCATCGGCTACCAGTTCCAGAACGGGCCGCTTGAAATGGCAGACCGCTTCGGTCTGGATTCCGTTCTTGCCGCGCTTGAGAACATGTTCCGTGAATACGGCGAACTCAAGTACCGTCCATCGACCATTCTCAAGAAGATGGTGCGTGCAGGACAACTGGGTGCGAAATCGGGCGAAGGCTTCTTCAAGTATGACAAGGATGGTGACCGTGTATGAATATCTTAGTAATTAACTCCGGCAGTTCCTCATTGAAATATCAGCTGTACAACATGACCGATGAATCTGTGCTCGCCAAGGGTCTGGTAGAACGTATCGGGATGGATTCCTCTATTCTGAACCACAAGCCAACCGGCAAACAGGAAGTAACTGAAGTCAGCGAAATTCTGGAACACAATACAGCGATCCGTAAAGTGCTTGCTTGTCTGACCGACAAGGAACATGGGGTTATTGGCTCTACTGACGAGATCAATGCTGTGGGACACCGTGTAGTACACGGGGGGGAATTCTTCAAGGCTTCCGCTCTTGTGGATGCAGATGCGAAGACGAAGATCCGCCAGCTGTTCGACCTTGCGCCGCTGCATAATCCTGCTGCGATGATGGGGATTACCGCGTCTGAAATTAATATGCCGGGTGTGCCGCAGGTTGTGGTATTTGACACTGCTTTCCACCAGACCATGCCTGAAAGTTCTTATATGTATGCCATTCCTAGAGTGCTGTACAACAAATACAAAGTCCGCCGCTATGGTGCGCATGGTACTTCGCATGATTTCGTCAGCAAAGCTGCTGCTGAGTATCTGGACCGTCCGCTTGGCGACCTCAAAATTATCACCTGTCATATCGGTAACGGTGCCAGCGTAACTGCAGTTAACGGCGGCATTTCTGTTGACACTTCGATGGGGATGACTCCGCTGGAAGGTCTGATGATGGGTACACGCAGTGGTGACCTTGACCCGGCTATTGTTCCTTATGTAATGAATAAGGAAGAACTGTCTGTCGGTGAAGTGAACTCCATGCTGAACAAGCACAGCGGACTTCTGGCAATCTCTGGCGTGAGCAGTGACATGCGTGATATTATTGACGGTGCGGAGAAAGGCGAGCCTAACTCAACGCTTGCTTTTGAAATGTACGAGTACCGTTTGCGTAAATATATCGGTTCTTACGCAGCTGCCATGAACGGTGTAGACGTAATCGTGTTTACAGCCGGTGTGGGCGAGAATGCTTCCCTCCTGCGTGAAAAAGTACTGAACAATCTTACGTTCCTCGGAATTGAACTGGATGCAGAAGCCAACAAGGTTCGCTCCGGCGATCCGCGCCGCATCTCTACGGCTGATTCCAAGGTTCAGGTGCTTGTGGTTCCGACAAACGAAGAGCTTGTCATTGCACGTGATACGTACAGTATTGTGCAAGGAATTAACGGCTAAATTAGAGGAGAGATCTTAGGCATGGCTAATAAGAGTGTAATCAAGAACGTGAATGAGCATGTTGGAGAGAGTGTTGTCATCGGATGTTGGGTTAACAACAAGCGCTCCAGTGGTAAAATTCAGTTCCTGCAGCTTCGCGACGGTACCGGTTATATCCAGGGGGTTGTGGTGAAATCAGAGGTCCCTGAGCAGGTCTGGGATGATGCCAAGAGCCTGACTCAGGAAAGCTCGCTGTACGTGACCGGAATTATCCGCGAGGAGCCCCGCAGCCAGTCAGGCTTTGAAATGACGGTTACAGGAATCGAAGTCTTGCATATTACCGAGAATTACCCGATTACTCCCAAGGAGCATGGCGTCGATTTCCTGATGGATCACCGTCATCTCTGGCTGCGTTCCTCCAAGCAGCGGGCGGTAATGGTCATTCGTGCGGAGATTATCCGCGCGGTTCAGCAGTTCTTCAATGAGCGCGGCTTCACGAAGGTGGACCCGCCGATTCTGACCCCAACGTCAGCAGAAGGCACGACCAACCTGTTCCACACCAAGTATTTTGATGAAGACGCCTATCTGACCCAAAGCGGGCAGCTGTATATGGAAGCCGCAGCCATGGCGCTGGGACGCGTCTATTCGTTCGGCCCTACCTTCCGTGCAGAGAAATCCAAGACCCGCCGCCACCTGATCGAGTTCTGGATGATTGAGCCGGAAATGGCCTTCACCGATCATGAAGAGAGCTTATGCGTGCAGGAGGATTTCATCAGCTTTGTCGTGCAGTCCGTGCTTACGAATTGCCGCGCCGAGCTGGAAGCAGTGGGCCGCGATGTCTCGAAGCTTGAGAACATCAAAGCACCATTCCCGCGTATCAGCTATGACGATGCGATTAAGTTCCTGAATGAAAAGGGCTATGAAATTGCCTGGGGCGATGATTTCGGGGCTCCTCATGAGACGGCGATTGCCGAGATGAGCGACAGACCGGTATTCATTACCCACTATCCGGCTTCCTTCAAGGCTTTCTATATGAAGCCGCATCCTGATCGTCCGGAAGTGGTGCTGTGTGCGGATATGATCGCTCCTGAAGGCTACGGGGAGATCATCGGCGGATCACAGCGTATTGATGATCCGGCGCTGCTGGAAGCCCGCTTCAAGGAACATAACCTGTCGATGGACACCTACAAATGGTACATGGATCTGCGCACCTACGGCACGGTTCCACACTCCGGCTTCGGTCTGGGGCTGGAGCGTACAGTAGCCTGGATCTGCGGTCTGGACCATGTTCGTGAGACGATTGCCTTCCCTCGTACACTGTACCGTCTTTACCCTTAAAGAATAGGGAAAGGGGGCTTAAGTATGGACGGAAAAGGTTGGAATACCTGGGGCGAGGGCGTAGCCTTCGGCCTGGAGAACGGAATGGCCGTCATTCCTTATGCACTCCTGAAATATTACCGGAAGCTGAATCTGACCGGCAGTGAATCCATGCTGCTGATTCACCTGCTCTCCTTCAGACAGGTAGAGGGGATTGATTTCCCTTCCCTGGAGGAGCTGCAGGCAGTAACCGGGCGCAGTATTCCGGTGATTGCCGGAGAGCTGCAGAAGCTCATGAAGGAGGGGTTCATCAGCATCGACGGAGATAACGACGAGCTGAGGGACATCCATTATGAGCGCTATAACTTCTCCGGCCTGTACGCGAAGCTGGGAGCTTATCTGGCAGAACTCTCGCGGGAGAATGCCCAGGAGAAGCCCGGCCAGAGCGGGCGGGAGCCGGGGGCCCGGGCAGTGGCTCATCACTCTGGGGCTACCGCACCGGGCGGCGGCTATGGCCGCCCGGCTGTGCCGGGTGACAAGGAATCAGAAGACGGACGGAGTCTGTTCAGCATTTTCGAGAAGGAATTCGGACGTCCGCTGTCCCCCATGGAATGTGAATCTATTTCCGGTTGGGTGGATGAAGACCGCTATCCCGAGGAGCTGATTCTGCTCGCGCTGAAGGAGTCGGTCTTTGCAGGAAAGCTTCATTTCCGTTACATTGACCGCATTCTGCTGGAATGGGCCCGCAACCGGGTGAAGAATGCCCAGGATGTCAAAGCCTATTCCCAGAAATTCCGGGGCGGAGGCAGATGAGCGGAGCGAGTTAGTGATATACGCCGGTCCAGGGCAAGTCCCGGCCGGTTAAGGTGTCCCTTAAGTCATGTATGTGGCTTAAGGGGCACTTTTTTTTACTTTTGTTGCTAATGAGTTAGCCGAGAGTGGGCGGGGAGCGGGGGGGAGGGGCATAAATGCACTTGATTTGAGTAAAAGTCGCTTATTGAGCAAAATGAAGGGTATAAATGCACTTGATTTGAGTAAAAGTGGCTTATTGAGCAAAATGAAGGGCATAAATGCACTTGATTTGAGCAAAAGTGGCTTGATGAGCAAAATGAAGGGTATAAATGCACTTGAAGCTGGCGGAATTATGCCTCACAACCCGCAAACAGCCCGCAGTCCCTTCATATGGAAGGGACTGCGGGCTGTTTGTAATGTGGAAAGTTATCAATAACTAGGCCGAAAAATTAGTGCAGCTCCTGCTCCAGAGCCGAGCCCATCTCGCGGGAACGTTCCGCACAGCGGTTGACGGCGGAAATGACGGTCTCGAAGAAATCGCCGCGCTCCAGTACTTCAATGGCCGCCTGGGTAGATCCATTCGGCGAGGTGACCTTTTTGCGCAGGGCGGCAGGCTCTTCACCGGTCTGCTGCACCATCCGGGCTGCGCCAAGCACGGTCTGGACGGTCAGCTCACGGCTCTGCGCAAGCGGCAGCCCTCCGCGGATACCGGCAGCGATCATCGCTTCCATCATGTAATAGATGTAAGCCGGTCCGCTGCCGGAGATCCCTGTTAAGGTCTCCATCCGTTCTTCGTCAATGACCGCCGTCAGGCCGATCGCTTCGAAGATATTAAGCGCTGTACGGCGGCTGTCTTCGCCAACCTCCTTGGAGAAGGCAATCCCGGTAGCCCCAAGGCCGATGGAGCTAGAGGTGTTCGGCATGGTGCGAACCACAGGCTGCGGATTACCCAGTAAGCCTTGCATCGTACGGATGGTCAGCCCGGCAATGACGGAGATGACGAGCTGATCCGGCGACAGCAGCGGTCCCAGTGAACGGAGCGCTTCGGCAGCGTCTTTGGGCTTCATAGCTAGAACGATGACCGGCGCAGTGCGCAGAGCCTCGAGCTTGGACTCGGGAGCATTATAGCCGAGCACGCCGTACCGGCTGCGGAGCTCAGCCAAGCGTTCGCTGCTGCTGCGGTTCAGCATAATAATTCGGCCCGATTCCACTACATTCCGGGCGATCAATCCCCGCACAATGGCCTCAGCCATCGAGCCTGCGCCGTAAAAAACGATATTATGATTGATGAGCGGAATTGCTGGTTGCTGGCACATGGCTGGCAGTCCCCCTATAAGTTGAGTGAGTTAACCCCTGATTTGGCCGGAGCCGTGAATCATATATTTGCTTGAAGTCAATGCAGGCAGTCCCATTGGCCCGCGGGCATGGAGCTTCTGGGTGCTGATGCCGATCTCGGCACCGAAGCCGAACTCAAAGCCGTCCGTGAACCGGGTAGATGCATTGTGATATACCGCTGCAGCGTCAATCTCCTGCAGGAAGCGTGCAGCATTCGCCGCGTCTTCAGTTACAATACATTCGGAATGCTTGGTGCCGAATTCCGCGATATGTCCGAGAGCCTCTTCCAGCGTGTCAACGATACGAATATTTAGAATATAATCGTTGTATTCTGTAGCGAAGTCCTCTGGTGTGGCAGGCACAGCCCAAGGGATAAGAGCAACGGTATCCTGGCAGCCGCGCAGCTCCACACGGGCCTCGCGGAAGGCTTCGGCAAGTGCGGCGAGGTGTTCTTCGGCGTAAGCACGGTGAACCAGCAGTGTCTCCATTGAATTGCAGACCGAAGGCCGCTGGGCCTTCGCATTCACGCTAATACGCCGGGCCATTTCCGGATTGGCACTTGCATCCAGATAAGTATGGCATATGCCTGCTCCTGTTTCAATAACCGGTACGGTGGCGTTCAGAACCACATTCTGAATCAGAGAGCTTCCTCCGCGCGGGATGATCACATCCAGCAGTCCGTTCAGCTTCAGCATTTCATCCACGGAGGAACGGTTAGGATCTTCGATCAGCTGCAAGGCATCCGGCGGAAGGGCGGTACCTGCAAGTGCGCGGTGCAGCACCTCGGCAATGGCACGGTTGGAGGAGAGGGCGGAGGAGCCGCCGCGCAGCACCACGGCATTGCCGGTCTTAAGGCACAGTCCGGCAGCGTCAACGGTGACGTTGGGGCGTGCTTCATAGATAATGCCGATGACTCCAAGCGGAACCCGTACCTTCTCAATGTGTAGGCCGTTTGGCCGTTCGATCGTCTCCAGATTGTCTCCAACCGGATCGGGCAGAACGGCAATCTGCTGCAAGCCTTCGGCTATGCTGTCAATCCGTCCCGCATCCAAGGCCAGCCGGTCGAGCATCGACTCCGGTGTCCCGTTCAACCGGCCGCGCTCCAGGTCTTCGGCGTTGGCGGCAATAATGTAATCAGCTTCGGCACGCAGGGCGGCAGCCATCACCAGCAGGGCTTCATTCTTCTGGGCGGTAGTCAGGCTTGCGAGTACCCCTGTGGTTGCTTTGGCCAGCGTTGTCTTGTTAACCACTTCACTCATGGCAATTCCTCCTCAAAAAAATTATGTTGGCACATGGATATACAATAGGTTGTGCAAGATTAACGCAGTGTGATCCATTCGTCCCGGTGGATCACCTCCAGCCGGTGCACTTCACCGAGCTTGGGCACAATCTCGCGGCTCGGAAGCCCCTGAATGCTGCGGAGCTGGCTATCATCATAATTGACGATGCCCCGCCCAAGCAGCTTCGCATCCGGGCCGAGCACTTCGACGACATCCCCTGAATGGAAGCTTCCTTCAATCCGTCTAACCCCGACCGGCAGCAGGCTATGGCCCCCGTGGAGCAGCGCTTCAACAGCACCGTCATCGACATACAGTGATCCGAGCGGGGTAGACATGAAGCCCAGCCACTGTTTTTTGACCGGCAGAGAGGAGAGTGTGGTGGCAAAATAAGTGCCCTTGCCCGTCCCGGCTGCGGCCTGTGATAAATCCCCTGGCTCCTTAACCTGGCCCACGAAGACCGGAACGCCGCCCCGCGTGGCGATCTTAGCCGCGTCGATCTTGGAGCGCATGCCGCCGGTGCCCACGCTTGAGCCCGCACCGCCTGCAATGGCATAGATCTCAGGCGTAATCTCTTCTATGTGCTCATACCGCACAGCATCCGGGTGCTTGCGGGGATCGCCGCTGTAGACGCCGTCCATATCGGTCAGCACCAGCAGGTGCGAGGCCTTCAGCAGATTGGCAACCAACGCCGATAAGGTATCGTTGTCACCGAACTTCAGCTCATCCACCGATACAGTATCGTTCTCGTTGAACACGGGCACGGCGCCTTGGCGGAGCAATTCTTCAACCGTCATCATGGCGTTGTTCATGGCCCGGCGGCTGCAGAAGTCCGTACGGGTCAGGAGAATCTGAGCAGTGGGTATACCGTGGCCTGCGAAGGCCTCCTGATAAGCCTGCATCAGCATAACCTGTCCTACCGCCGCCGCCGCCTGCTTCTCATGCAGCAGCCTTGGGCGGGAAGCATAGCCGATGCCCCGGAAGCCGGCTGCGACCGCCCCGGAGGTGACCAGCAGCACTTCACAGCCGTCCTTGCGGAGCGCTGCAATCTCGGCGGCGAAGAAGGCGACCGCCTCACGATTAAGGCCGCCTTCGGGACCTGTGAGTGAGCTGCTGCCGATTTTGACCACAATTCTTGACGTCATTGTCCTTCACTTTCCTCTCGAATTGAAATGCCTGTAACACCCGGAAATGACAAAAAGCCCCCATCCTTAGACTTAGCAAAGGACGAAAGCTTGATTAACTTCCGCGGTACCACCTTCATTGATGAGGGTTCATCCGACTTCATTCTCATAACGGGAGTATCCGTCCTGCAGGGCAGGCCGCTCAGGGGTAGGATTCAGAATGACCTTCGCGGTAAATTCTCCCAGCCTTCAGGAATTTACTCTCTGCACACGAATATACGTCCATTCTTACTGGTCCCGTCAGCACGTTTCACTATTTGTCATTTAGAATACCATGCGGAAGCAGGGTTTGCAAAGAGCTCCGGACGAATATTTTTCTGCTGGGGCAGGGAGCGGATTTCCTGGTTGTCCTTCAGGGGAACGGGTAAAGTATTTATAATCAGTTACCAGGAGGTGGATTGAATTGAGTAAGAAGACTAATGTCCGACAGGAACAGAATCAGAATTCCAAAGAAGCCGCCGAATTTCAAAACAAAGCGATCCGAGAATTTGTCGAGGAAAAAGCCGGAGATTCCCGCACAGAAGGACCGGTTGACGAGAGTACTACCCGTATGCCCGATGACCAGAACCGTATGATCACGCAGTATAATTTGCGCAAATAAATAATTGCTTCTGCCAAAATACAGCAAATGCCCATCCGGCCTCATGATAAGAGCTGGATGGGCATTTGTTTCCGCCGGCTTATTCGCCTGCCAGTCCGGCGACCGTTGTCTGGAAGGTTTCAATGAAAGCTTCCGCAGCACGGGACAAATAGCGTCCGCGCCGGTAAGCGACAACCAGAGTACGGCTGGGTACCGGTTCAGCCAAAGGCAGGTAGACAGGCACGAATTCACTCCGCGGTGCCCGTGCAATGAAATGTGGCACGAGCGTTACGCCCATTCCGGTGGCTACAAGCGATTGGACGGTCTCCATATTGTTGCTCTCGAAGACAATCCGCGGCTCAAATCCGGCTCCACGGCATAGCTCCACCGTCATTTTGCGGAAGCCCTGTCCTTCTTTGAGCACGATGAACGGTTCATCCTTAAGCTCGGTCAGCGAAGTTCGTGTACCCAGCAGCATCCGCGCCGCCAGCGGATGCTCAGGCGGGACTGCCAGGTCGATCCGTTCCTCTCCAAGAACCTCATGAGCTAGAGTCGGAATCTCCAGTGGTAGGGATAGCAGGCTGAGATCTGTCTGGCCGCTGGCTGTCAGCTTCTCAAGATTCATGGAGGAGTCCTCCAGCAGCGTGATTTCAATCTCGGGGTATTTGCGTTTGAAGGCAGGCAGCACATGCGGCAGCAGATGCGCACCGGTGATCGGCATGCTGCCAACCACAACCCGTCCGGTGCGCAGCTGGGATATATCCGACATCTCCTGGCGCAGCAGTTCTACGGCATCAATGATGGTCTGAGCCTGCTCGACGAATTTCTTACCGGCATGAGTCAGCTCTACTGAACTGGTATTGCGCTGGAAAAGAAGGACACCCAGTTCTTTTTCCAGTTTGGAGAGTTGCTGGCTGAGTGAAGGCTGAGCGATATGCAGCTTGTCTGCTGCCCGGGAAAAATTACGCTCAGCCGCAATTTGCAGGACATATTGCAGTTGACGCAGTTCCATTTCAAACCTCCTTACAGGTTAGGTACCATCAATAGTAATCCGCTTTCTTATAAGTATATCCTATAAATCGGTCTGATTACATCGGTTTTTACAAGGGTTGCAGTAGCTGTCATATTGGGGAAATGATTTAAATTTGGCATAACCAACCATTGGGTGAGAAAAAAGCACCATTCGGTCGAGGGATATGGCATATTTCTACATTTATGTTTATTATGAGTGTATTGAAAGAAAATGATTGTCTTATAGATAATAATAATGTTAAAAAGTAAAATAATACAAAAATCGAAGGGATAAAACTCCGCAGAGCAACTAGCGAGCACTAAATTAATTGATTTATTGTATCCAAATGATTTTTTTGAGATTTTAAAAGAAATAGAAGCGATTACAGGTGTCAGCATTAATTATAATGGTGTTGATTATAGAGTTTTTAGTTCAATAAGCACATTAACCAAATTTATTGAACATACTAAAGAAATGAATGACGAATAAAAAAATACATCAGGAGTATTTCTGCTGATGTATTTTTGAAGTTGTTCATCCGCTATTGAACGGTCTCTATGGAATCCACAATACTCATGTCTGCGATTTTGCGGAGTGGAATACATGTTGCGGTTAAGCAAACCACAATAGAAATAAATGCAGCTCCCATAATGGGGAGAAATGGAACGGGGATAAGCTCTATGGTGTCTGTTTTAGCAGCACTTACAAAGATTGAACATGAATACCCTGCTATAGAACCGGCGATAGCTGCGATAATTCCGTAATAGGCGCCTTCCCAAAGGAAGGTCTTGTATAAGCTTGAAATGCTCATGCCTATCGCTCGCTGAACCCCGATTTCAGTAATACGGGTATGAATATTTGTGTACACGGTATTAATTATATTTAGAATTCCTATAAGCCCGATAAACAGAATCAATCCCCATGCTAACCATTTGATCTGCTGATAGCTTTCTGCAAGCTGTGTATCTGTATCTTGATAAGAAAGCCATTGGCCCCCTCCAGCTTGTTCACTTATTTGAGTAATAACTTTCTCAACATTTTCCTTATCAGCGTTGGGTGACAAGACAGGATACAACTCCGAATAATTGATTGTTTCTGTAATCTGATCGTAGATCGTATCATATACAATGATTTGAACCCCGTTTACAAATCCGTCATTATCCAGTGTGATTGAATTACTGCTTTCATGCAGAACTTGTAACGTCAAGTTATTGACAGATATATTATCGCCTACGGAAATTAAGGTACTGCTTAATCGGGTATCTCCATAATTTATGGCGATGGGATTTTTGATAATACAGGCTTTTCCTGCTTTTAAATCCTGGAGTTCCGGTTGGGTAAGTGCTGGTGCGATCATTTTTAACCGATCTTCATCAACACCAATAATATGCAGCGCCTCGCCTGGCTGTAGTGAAAAAGATGTGGAAATTGGCATCTGCCCCTTGCTATCCTGTGTATACAGGCTATATTTCAAGGTGGAAACGGAAGTTATATCTGCTAAGGATTTGAGTTCCTTCACCACTTCTGGAGAAAAACCAGTTGTCTTATTGGTAATGGAGTAATCACCAATATGCATTTTTTGTACGGCAGTGCTCGTATCCAATAATGTGGAAAAACTCTGTAATGCTATAAATACCGTTATACTCATAAATAATGATAAGATAGTAATTGTCGTTCTGCCTTTATTTCGCTTCATATTCATTCTTGCGTAGAAGGCTTCGAAGGAACGTATACGCCGAGCCTTTCGATTTTTTCGTCCAACCCGTATTGACGGACCTGACATTGCGAGCGTCGGAGAAACCTTTGCCGCATATCTTGCGGCAGGGAATGCTGCAAGATAGGCAAACAATAATGTAATTACTGTACTGATGAGCAGAGGAAGTATTTTCCCGGAACTATTTTTGGCTATCAACAGGGCTAATTCTTCCGATGAACTTGTTAGAAACAGGTCCGGAGACAAGAGGCTGGTTGCGGAGATGGTAATTCCTTTGGCAAACAATATGCCAAAAGTGATCCCTGCAGGAACACCTATTCCACAGAGTAGGGCAAGCTGTAGCGATACTAATATATATAGTTTACTGCGTTCCGCACCAAGAGCGCGTAATGTACCGTATTCGCGGATGCGTTTCGTTACAGAGATTTTCAAAATGTTATAAATAACAAGACCGGAGGCTAAAAGAACAAGAGTACCAACGAGAACGCTTGCAACGGCCATAAAGGGAAAACCGGAACCATTGTCTGAGTCATCGCTCTTATGGGTGTAATCAATACCCACTGCTGCTAGAAGGATGTCGTTGTACTGAATGCAATATTCAGGCAGAGCAAATTGAGCGGCGATATCATCAACCGTGTTCTGGAAGTGATTTTTGTTTATCATACGAACATCTGTGGAGTACAGTTGGTATTTTTTCGGCAGCAGCTGTTCCGCTGTTCCTTGACCGGCAATACCGTTAACACCGCCGGATACATACCCTAAGTAATTACTTTTTAAAATGCCGGTTAAAGTGAAGGTAGTCTTATATTCAAAGGGAGCCTGATCGTCCCGTATAAGCGAGATACGGATCGGCAATGTAATGTGGTCTCCAAGTTTGCCGGAAAAATTCAATAGATTTAATGCATCTTGTGGTAAGGCAACTTCATGGGGTGACTGAGGTAAGCGTCCGGATGAAAGTTGTGTTATGGATGGGTAGACTGAAAGTGTATCATCTTCATATTCACGAAGCCAAATAGAAAGTTTAGTATTCGGTATTACTGAGGTGCCGATATTCATAAAGCTACCTGAGAACGACAATCTATTATCGAAGTTAAGCTTCTCTTTTTGCTCTTGTGTAAGTTGATGAAAAGTAACATAACGGTTGCCATTAAGTGCTGCAGCCTGCTGTTGACGCAAAGCACTTAATATACCAAGGGATTGGCCGATAACCGTAGTCATAATTGTAGATAGAATAATTGCAATTAAAATTAAGACGGAAGTGATCTTTTGGTTATTCAACTCTTTCCATACAAGAGAACGATAGGATTTCATTTCGCCGCCACCTCCGAAAGGAGGCCGTCTACAATAACAAATTGTCGTTCCGCCATGCGTGCGATCTGGTTGTCATGGGTAATAACCACAAGGGTTTTGCGCATCGTACGCCAAATATCATAGAGTAAACTCATAACCTCGTTGCCGCTTTTACTATCTAAGTTTCCCGTGGGTTCGTCAGCAAAGACAATGTCAGGTTTTGCAATTAGTGCTCGGGCAATGGCGACACGTTGCTGCTGGCCACCAGAGAGTTCGCTGGGCAAGTGGGTCATTCGACTTTTGATTCCAAGCATATCTGTTAGGTCTTTAAGATAAGCCTCATCCACCTGGCGTTTGTCCAACAGCAGAGGCATGATAATATTTTCCCTTGCGGTCAGGACAGGTAAGAGGTTGAATTGTTGAAAAATAAATCCGATTTTCTGGCGACGAAAAGCGGAAAGCTCCTTGTCACTGGTGAGGTAGATATCTTTCTCATCGTAGATAACACTGCCGGATGAAGGTTTGTCCAGACCGCTTAACAGATGAAGCAATGTGCTCTTCCCGCTACCCGAAGGCCCCATAAAGGAAATGAAATCTCCAGGCGCAATTTCTAAATTAACATGATTAAGGGCAATGACACTGTTTTCGCCGTTGCCATAAAGTTTTGAAAGGTCTTTTGCCTCAATATACATACACAACTCTCCTTTTCAATTGATAAGGAGAGTGTAGAATATAAATCTCAAAAAATGCTCAAGATTTCAAAATATTAAATGAAGCCGTTGCCATTGCACCATTCTCTGTATTTTGTAAGGCTAGGGTGCCTCCGTGTTTTTCACAGAGCAGCCGGCAAATGTACAGTCCCATCCCAAAATGCCCTGAATCCCCAGAAGGATGATCTCCGCGTAAAAACGGTTCTGTACCGCGGGATAACATATTTTGAGAATAGCCTTCACTATCATCCTGAACAGTAAGAAGCATACTGGAATCATCGCAGGTGACAGCAACACTAATTTGCTTACGGGCGTACCGGACGGCATTCGAAACGAGATTTTCTGCCACATTATAAACAATGGACCGATCAACCCAAATCCACTCGTTTTTGTTGGCGTTATTATCATGCAGATTAAGCTTCTTGTCTTTACGTAATATCGTCAGACTTACCGAAAGCTCTTGGATTAGAGCCGACCACTGAACCTGTTTTAAATTGCATTGCATTTCCTCTAATCTCTGGGCACTGCTCATCGTTTCTATAAAAGCTTCAATCCTGCCGGAATACTCTTCAAGTAATGAAAGTGTATCACCGATCTCTTCTTTTGTTTGTTTTCCACTTGTTATTCCCATTTTAAGCAGCTTTACCGAGCCTTTGATTACGGTTACGGGATTCCGCAAGTCATGAGAAAAAGCAGCATTTAACCTCTTTCGCTCCTCAGTTTGCCGCCACAGTTCCCTGTTGTTTTTCAGAAGCTCACATCGCATCGTTTCAAATGCGTCACAGAGCTGTCCAAGCTCATCACTTGCAGAAGATACAATCGAGAAGTCCAGGTTGTTGTGCATAATTTGCCGGGCTCCATTTTGCAGAGCGGCCAAGGGCATTTTAAGCTTAATCCTATAAAAAAGCCAATCAGCTAAAAATAATCCTGTTAGTACATATAGAGTGGGAAGCGCAAATTGCAGGATGCTAAAAATGTGATACCATGCCGGGTAAGCAGGTTCTGGGGGCACTGGTGTGGCTCTGACATCATTGCCATCCATCTTTAATTCAATAGACGGCCCATAATGCCTGGAAATTTCGCTGATCCCCCAAATTGATATGACGCTCAGGAGCAAAGCGATAAGTAAAAATATGGCCGATAGAAAAAAGAATGCTTTTTTTAAACTCATATGGTTTATCCGTTCCATTTATAGCCTACCCCCCATACCGTATCAATGTAGCTTTTCTGAGTAAATACCGCGAGTTTCGAACGAACTTTACGAATATGTTCCATAATCGTATCGCTGCTTCCTTCTCCGTCAGTTCCCCAAATGGCTTCATAAATGTGGTCGCGGTCAAAAACTTGCCCGGCATTCATAGAAAGCAGTTCTACAATTTCAAATTCTCTCTTTGACAGTGGTACAACAAAACTGGAGACAGAAACTTCCCTGTTAGAATAATTTACGGTAAGATCTCCAAAAAAACGGATTATAGATTGCTTATGCATACGATTTTCGCGACGTAAATGGGCTTCTACTCTTGCCCCCAATTCATCAATATCAAAGGGCTTGAGGATATAGTCATCTGCTCCTGCGCGAAAACCGATAATTTTATCGTTACTTTCAACTCTAGCCGTTAGAAAAAGGATTGGACAGGAAATATACTTGCGAATTCGCTGACAAACTGTAATACCATCGATGTCTGGCATATTGATATCAAGCAGGATAATATCGGGCTGACAATGGACTCTTTCAAGTGCTTCATTTCCGCTAAGAGCTGAATATACCTGATAACCTGATGACTCAAAGTAATTCTTCAGAATAGAGATAATTCCTTTTTCATCATCAATGAGCAAAATTTTACTCTTCAATCTAAAAAACCTCCTTAAGAATCTTTAATTATGACTAGTATCTTGACCAATGTTGATTCTGATTTTATGCTATTATTATAAGGAAAATATGGTAAGAATGGCAGATGGATGAAGAATAATAGATTCGACTCGAACCAAATTTAATGCCACAAAAATAATGAAGGGTAGTGGTTGAATGCTAAATGTTGCATTTTGTGATGATGATGTTAAATTTTTGAATAGCATTGTATCTGAAGCAAAAAGAATATTCAAAAGGCTAAAAGTCAATACAACCATCTACACTTATACAAATGGTAAAAAACTAATTGATGATTTTGAGCAATATCATTCGTATTACGATATCATTTTTTTGGAGTTAGACTTGCCGGTAATGGATGGGAAAGAAGTGGCGAGAAAACTGCGCCTTTTCGATAAAAAATTCAAGCTGGTATTTGTTACTTCTTCCGAACAAGAGGTTTTAAATACCTTCCAGTATGATATAAGCGGTTTTTTACCTAAAAGACTCATGAACGAAAGATTATTTTTAATAATAGATCGTGTGGTAACTGCTATAAAAGATGATAACCCGCAACTTCAAGTTTTTAAAGTTACCATCACAGGCGATAAAAGAGCGTTAATCAAAGTTCCCTTAAATGATATAATGTTTTTTGGAAGTGTAAACAGGAAAAGCTATTTACATACCAAAAGGAGAACCTACTTATTGCACGGATTTAAATTTATAGATTTAATAGCGCATTATAGCGAGCAGGGTTTTGTTGATATACATAGAACTTGTATAGTAAATATTCAATATATTTTTTCGGTTGATGATATTGAAATTCGTCTTGATGATGGAACCTTGCTTCCCTTAAGCAGGCGGAAAAGGTCTCTGGTGCTGGACAAGTTCCTTCAGAAGGTTAGTGAGGGTATGAATATTAGGAAGTGAAATCCTGCAAGAGCCTTTTGTTAAAATCTTGTGTCTCATAGGTACAGCCTATCAGCGCTATAGAAATCATATCTTGGAATTATAAACGTGGTGATGTTATATTTAGAACATTCAAGAGAGACTCCACGCTCTCTTCATAGGAACGATTCTACTATTATGAGGTGAAATTCATGGGCAACAAGACAATGTTTGAGAAGATTTGGGATAATCACGTTATTCATCAGGAAGAAGGCAAGCCGAGCATTATTTATATCGATTTGCATCTCGTTCATGAGGTTACTTCTCCGCAGGCGTTTGAAGGGCTGCGTCTGAGCGGCCGTAAAGTCCGCCGTCCGGGACTTACCTTTGCCACAATGGATCATAACGTGCCTACCAAGGACCGTTACAATATTACCGATCCGATCTCCAAGCAGCAGATTGATACGCTCTCGCAGAACTGCCGTGATTTCGGCGTAAGATTGTTTGACCTGAATGATATTGACCAAGGTGTCGTTCACGTCATGGGACCTGAGATTGGCCTGACCCATCCCGGCAAGACGATTGTCTGCGGGGACAGCCATACCTCCACACACGGAGCCTTCGGTGCACTGGCCTTCGGGATCGGCACCAGCGAAGTGGAGCATGTGCTTGCCACCCAGTGTCTGCAGCAATCCAAGGCCAAGACCATGGAAGTGCGCTTCACCGGCAAACGTAATCCGGGTGTGACTGCCAAAGACATGATTCTCGGCGTAATTGCCAAATACGGAACGGACTTTGCAACTGGCTATGTTATCGAATATACCGGCGAAGCTATCCGTGAGCTGTCGATGGAAGAGCGCATGACCGTCTGCAACATGTCGATTGAAGGCGGAGCAAGAGCGGGCCTGATCGCACCGGACGAGACAACCTTCAACTATCTGCGCGGACGTCAATATGTGCCGCAGGGTGAAGCGTACGATGCCGCCGTTGAGACCTGGAAGGGCCTTGTTAGTGACGAAGGCGCCCAGTATGATACTGTGGTCGAATTCGATGTAGAAACACTTATCCCGCAGGTTACCTGGGGAACTAGCCCTGGTATGGGAACGGATATCAACTCCACCGTACCGAACCCTGCTGATTTCACTACCGAGAATGAACGCAAAGCAGCCGAGAAGGCGCTTGAATATATGGATCTGGCTCCCGGGACACCGATCTCCGAGATCGGAATTGATTATGTCTTCATCGGCTCCTGCACCAACGGCCGGATTGAGGATCTGCGGGCTGCGGCTGAAGTAGCCAAAGGCTATAAGGTATCTGACAAAGTTACAGCTATTGTTGTGCCAGGCTCCGGGCGTGTGAAGATGCAGGCCGAGAAGGAGGGTCTGGACAAAGTATTCACCGAAGCTGGATTTGAATGGCGTGAAGCCGGCTGCAGTATGTGCCTGGCGATGAATCCGGATGTTCTGCAGCCGGGCCAGCGCTGCGCTTCTACTTCTAACCGTAACTTCGAAGGACGTCAGGGACGCGGAGGACGCACGCATCTGGTCTCTCCTGCCATGGCGGCTGCGGCAGCCATCAAAGGACGCTTCACGGATGTGCGTGACTGGAACTACAAGACGGAAGCCGTCAACTCATAGAATAATTGAGAGAGCAGGAGGATTCAGCAATGGAAGAATTCAAGAAGTTAACAGGGATTGTAGCCCCGGTAGACCGGGTTAATGTAGATACGGACGCGATTATCCCCAAGCAGTTCCTGAAACGGATCGAGCGCACAGGCTTTGGCCAATTTCTATTCTACGAATGGCGTTTTGATGAAGCAGGGAATGACAATCCGGCATTTGAGATGAACAAACCGCGTTATGAGGGAGCCTCTGTGCTGATTTCCCGCGCGAATTTCGGCTGCGGCTCCTCCCGGGAGCATGCGCCTTGGGCCATCATGGATTACGGGTTCAGAGTGGTCATAGCGCCATCCTATGCCGACATTTTCTATAACAACTGCTTCAAGAACGGCATTCTGCCGATCAAGCTCTCGGAGGCCCAGGTAGACGATCTGTTCAGCCGTACAGCAGAGCATGAGGGTTACACGCTTACAGTGGATCTGGAGAACAACAAGCTGAGTGATGAGTATGGTCTGGCCATGACCTTTGAGCTGGATGAGCACCGCCGCCAGTTCCTGCTGCAGGGGCTGGATGATATCGGCCTGACACTTCAGCATGCCGATGAGATTGCTGCTTATGAAGAGCGTCATGCAGCCAAGCTTTTTGCCTAAGAGCTAAGTTAAGTTAACGGCTGAAGCATATTTATTCTTAGTATTTACACAAAACTTCTATTTCCGGGTGTCGGAAATAGAAGTTTTTTTGCTATAATCGAGATATTATTGCCTGCGAAGGCAACTTTTGGGGATTATTGTCGTCTTAATCTTATCTGCAAATCTATCAATGGACCAAAGGAGAGGAAAGGATGAAGAAAGCCGGACAACGGGTGTTGCTTCTACTGCTGCTGCCACTGCTCCTCCTGTCATTCGCCGGCCACAAAGCTGCGGCAGCCGGAACAACCCCCGGTAAGATCGTGATGGACAGCAAGGAGCTTGCACTGCCTAAGGGGGTAATCCTCGAGAACGTGAATGGAAGCGTTATGATTCCGATCCGTGTAGTGGTGGAGAATCTGGGCTTCGAAGTGCTGTGGGAACAGAGCAGCCGCAAGGTAACTGTCCAGCAGGACGGCAAATCCGTACAGCTTGCAGTCGGCAGTACTACCGCACAAGCCGATGGAGTGAACCTGACGCTCAATGCTGCACCTAAGCAGAACGGCGGGACGGTACTGGTGCCTATCCGCTTTGTCAGTGAGCAATTCGGTCTTAGCGTCGGGTGGGACAATACAGATAAGACGGTGTACTTGAGCGGAGGAATAACGGAGACAGCGCCAGTCGCTTCAGATCCGCTGCCGTCAGCCACCCCAGATCCATCAGAATCAACCGAAGCGGCTCCAGGGGCAGTTCAGTCCCCGTCACCAACCACTCCGCCTCAGAGCGGCACAGAGACTCTGGAGGAATTGGACGGAAGTGTTATAGTTGCTCCGACTCCGCCAGCTACATCCCCTGTAGTGAAAGGGGCGGTATTCAGCGAGAACCGGCTGATTGTAGCCGCTGCCGGAGGAGCCAAGGCTACGGTTACGAGAGTTACCGGACCCGACCGGATCGTAGTGGATTTTGCCGGAGCGGCATTTGCCCCTGATTTCAGCGGGAGCTTCCCGGGCGTATCTACTGGAGGAAGTCCGCAGGGCAAGCTGGATGTGAGCGGCTACCCGCTTGTAACTGAAATACGTTATGCATTATTCAGTACGAATCCCCCGACGGTCAGGTTCGTAATCCAGACTACGGGCTACCAGAATTATCAGGTAAGTACAGATGAGAGTACAGGATTAGTCACAATCGATCTCAATGTAACGGGCAGCGAAACGGGGGCCCCCGTGAATCCGGTATTCACCGGGAGACCGGTTATTGCGCTTGATGCCGGACACGGGGGAAAGCAATCGGGTGCGGTTAGCCTTACAGGCAAGCTGGAAAAAACCTTCAATCTCGCGGTCATCCTGAAAGCCGGAGCTATTCTGACGCAGGAAGGCTGGGCTGATGTCGTCTACACCCGTACATCGGATATTACATTGGGTCTTCAGGATCGTGTGAAGATTGCCCAAGCGGCGAATGCTACGCTGTTCGTATCCCTTCATGCGAATTCACTGGATGTATCCTATCCGAACCGGAGCAAAGTTAACGGAAGTGAGACGTACTATAGCCGCAGTGAGAGCCTGCCGCTTGCCGAGATTATGCAAAAGCATCTGGTAGCGGGAACCGGCTTCAAAGACAACGGCGTCCGCTCTAAGAGTCTGCATGTCACCCGGGAGACCCGGATGCCTGCGATTCTGCTGGAGGCGGGGTATCTGACCAATGCGGGGGATGAAGCAGGCCTATATAGTGAACAGCTGCAGAATAATCTGGCCCGCGAAATCGTAGCTGGAATTAAGGAATATCTTGGTTTGTAACACTGCATAAGCGGAGTTGTCTGTAACCGCACTACATACCTTTTAACTATAGGGAATACACAGACATTTCCACTTTGGTTGGGATTTATTCGCAACTTTTAAGTTCTAAAGGCGTCTACACTATGTCGAAGGTTGTCAGTTGGCATGCCATCAAGAACGCTCGATTGGGGGCGGAATACTAGAGTCTTAGAGGTGAAGAATGAAGAAATTTGCTTTTATGCTGTTGCTGCTGCTCTTTGTTGTGGTGCTGCCAGGGCATGGACAAGCCGCTGCTGGCCAGAACAAGATCTTCCTGGATGGCCAGGAACTGAATGCAGGACAAGACGTTCCGGTGGAAAATGTAAATAACTCCATCATGGTGCCGCTAAGAATGATCGCTGAGAACCTTGGATACAAGGTGGATTGGAATCAGACAAGCAAGACCATCAAGATTGAACAGCAGGGAAAGGCCATTCAGCTGATCGTAGATCAGACTGCGGCATCCGTCGATGGCAAGACGGTAATTATGTCAACGGCCCCTCTCCTGCGGAACGGCACGACGCTCGTACCGATCCGGTTCATTGGTGAGCAGTTCGGACTTACGGTCAAATGGGATAACACGAAGAAGGTTGTAGATCTTATTACCCCGCCGGTTTCCGAGCCTAACATTGACCCGGAACAAAGTAATGGGGACGGAGGGACGGTTGTAGTGCCGCCGGGAGAACCCTCAAGCAGCCTGAGCATGATCAACGGCATCAGCTTCAATGAGAACCGGTTCACGATTGCCATAGACGGCAATGCCGAGCCTAAGGTCTCTAAGATCAGCGGACCGGACCGAATCATCGTTGATCTGCCGAATGCCACGTTCTCGGATATATTCGGAACAGGACAAATACTTGATCCTGACCTGAACGGGAACCTGACAGTTACGGATTATCCGGATGTCTCCGGTATCCGCTATTCGCTGTATAGCACTAATCCTTATACTGTCCGATTTGTAATTGATCTTAATACTCCCAAAAATTATAGCGTAGAGGTATCGGGAGATTCCTCCAAGCTCATTGTCATTGATTTGAACGCACAGGCTCCAGGCGACACTTCAACGCAGCCCGGCAACAGCGGGCGTAAGCTGGTTGTGCTCGATGCCGGACATGGCGCGAAGGATTCAGGGGCTGTAGGCGTTACCGGCAAATATGAGAAGAATTTCAACCTGGCTGTGATTCTGAAGGCGGCTGCGCTGCTGAGGCAGGAGAACAAGATTGACGTGGTGCTGACGCGCAGCGATGATACCTTCCTGGAACTGAAGGAAAGGGCGGCAATCGCCAATAACCTCGGTGCAGATTTGTTCATATCCGTTCATGCCAACAGCAGCGGATCAGCGGCTGCGAGCGGAACGGAGACCTACTATCAGCGGGACGCGAGCAAGGCTCTGGCCAATGTGATGCACAAGTATCTTGTGCAGGCGACCGGGCTTAGCAACAGGGGAGTGCGTTACGGCAACTTCCATGTGATACGCGAGACGAAGATGCCTGCGGTACTGCTTGAGGTGGGCTATCTCAGCAATAAGAAAGACGAGGCTCTGCTGTTCACTGAAGCACTGCAGAACAATGTAGCCGCATCGATGGTCAGCGGAATTAAAGAGTATCTCGGGATTCAATAACAACGGGCGGCAGCAGGGGCCGCAGAGTCGGATAAAGACCCTATATTGCGGTCAAAAGGACTTTGCGGTCCCTCCTGCCCATATTCATCTGAGGGGGTTAATCAAATGAACAAGAAATTGACATATGCAGGGATCGCTGCGCTGCTGCTTCTCGTAATTTCGGGCTGCGGCGACAAACCTACTGCTGCACCGGCCGATGCGTCCGGTCAGGATTCAACCTCGGTATCCAGCGGCGCTGAAGGAAACAATGCCGGGAATGACAGTACCGCTAGTCCCGCTGCCACACCGGGAGCTACAAGCACGCCTGAGCCTGCAGCAACGGTTACTCCGGCGGCTACGGAGGCACCGGCAGTGCCTGAGAAGCAGAGCCTCAAGATCAAGACGTATTATACAGACCTGCAACAGAACGACTTGATTCCTGCTGATGTCTCCATCACCTTCAAGAATGCGGAGGAGAAATATAAGGAAGCCTTCAAAACACTCCAGAAGAGCGATAATGCTGACCAGATTCCGCTGTGGAACAAGATTGAACTGAAATCACTTGAGTTCTCCAATGGACAGATTGTGATGGATATTCATAAGCCGGATGAGGCACAGCTTGGCGCAGGCGGCGAGGCTCTGGCGATCGACGCATTGTCCAAGATGTTCTTCCAGTTCGATGAAGTGAAAAATATCGATGTGCTGGTAGACGGAGAACAGGTGGAGAGTCTGATGGGGCATGTGGATCTTGTGCATCCCATCACCCGCGAGAACAACGGATTGTAGGCTATTTGGCAGGAATAAGCCGGATGGCTAACGAAATTAACAACATAGAAAATCCAGATAAGCCATAGAGAGGGGAATATCGAATTGTCCGGTCCAAAACGATTAAAGCGTACGGTTCAATCTTATTCTGTAAAAGCGGTATCTGCCGTTCTGGCCGGTGCGATGGTGCTTGGCGGGGCAGGCGCTGCCTTTGCCGACAACGCTTCAACCGGAGCAACCGTTGCTGCAGCGACTTCGCAGACGGCTGCAACTAGTTCAGGGATCTTCAGTGATGTCAAGACAGGCTTCTGGGCCGAAAAGCATATCTATAAGCTGGCAACCCAGGGAATTGTGGTCGGCAATAACGGCCTGTTCCGTCCTGGCGATTCTGTGACCCAGCAGGAAGCGGTGCTGATGGCGCTACGCTTCATGAAGCTGCAGGGAAATGTGAACACCAGTACCGAAGTTGCGCTGCCTAATGATTTCCTTGTTACGAACTATTATAAGCCATATGTAATCCTGGCCTTTCAGCAAGGACTGCTGGATAAGACCACGGAGATGGCTGCAGATAATCTAAAAAGCTCGTGGGGCGAGCGAAAGGCCAGTCGTGAATGGGTCGCTGAGCTGCTGATTCGTGCGCTTGGCCAGAGTGCATCCGCTTCTGCGGCTGCGGGCCGGCCGACAGGCTTTGCTGATGATGCCAAAGTGTCCGCGAACAAACGCGGCTATATTAACACAGCGGTGGAGCTGGGACTGGCTAACGGGCTAACCGGCAACCGCTTCGATCCGCAAGGCGCTGTGACCCGTGCACAGCTGGCTACCTTCTTCAGCCGTGCTGAAGCGCATAATAGCCTGGAATACGACAATACGTTCAAAGGAACAATAAGTGCTCTCAAAGACGGCAAGCTGGGATTGTACACTAACGGCAATACGCTGGAATTCACTCTGAATGCCAATACCGCCTACTACACCAGTACCTCCGAGAATCGCATCACATTGAACGAGATCCAGCCCTATACGAAAGTAACTGTAATTGGAGCTACCTATAGCGCAGCATATGTAGAGCTGACAGACCCGGCAGTTCAGGTTGAGCAGGCGGAAGGTGTATTCACCAAGCATACGCCGGGTATCATCTGGGTCGATTCCGCGAACGGATATGATCAGTATCCCTACGATTCAGGCACGGCTTTCCTGGATGTGAATGGAGCCGTTATTCAGCCTGCTTCGATTACCGCCGGCAGCAAGCTTACGCTGCTGCGTGAAACCTTCACCGGTTCCCGCAAGGTTGTGAAGGTGCAGGTCACTTCCGGTATTGTGAACAAGACGGCTAAAGGCACGGTTCAAAGCGTTGACACTGCTGCCAAGAGCATTACATTCAAGAATGCCGACGGCACAGTTGAAACCTTCAAATGGGAAGAAGGGACTACGCTGTTCAGCTCCCAGAGCTCTATTATTCAGCCCGCAGAGCTGAAAGCCGGTGCTGCTGTCTCGTATACCATCAAGGATAATGCGATCCGTTCCGTGGAAGTAACCTCGGGAGTGGAACGCATAGTGAAGGGCTTCATCTATGAGCTGACAGATTCGACGATAGTCTATCAGAAGAGCGATGGCACCCGTGAGGTTAATCTGCTTGCTACTAATCTGGCCATTGTGATTCCGAACGCCGTAAGTCCGGTAATGACTGATCTGATTGCTGACAAAACAGGCGGAGACAATGTGCAGCTTACGCTGAACAGCAATGATCAGGTGACCAAGATTGAGGTGCTCAGCCGTCAGATCGAACAGTACGCGGCTGCTACCGTTGTGGATTATAACACTAAGACCCAGTACCTGACCTTCACGGACAATAACGGCAAGGCTCATGTGGTCAAAATGGATGAGAAAACAAAGATGTCGTACGGCGGACTGCTTACCACTTCGCTGACCACGATGGGGTCCAGACTGGTGGAGAACCGCAAGATTGATGTGACCTCCATTAATGAGCGTGCAATGTCTGTTGATTTGACGACCAAATATTCCGGCACCCTGACGGCTATCAATACTTCGGCCAGAACGATTGTGTTCAAGCTGGGCAACGGACAATTGCTGACGATGTCTTATCCGCAGGCCATTGAAATGTTTGGCAAAAGCGGGGCAGTCATCACCGATGTTCCGCTCAATGTGCCGGTAACGGCAGTGCTTGCCAGCAATCAGGAGCTTATCTCTGTGCTGCGTGTGAACGGGTCGTCCCAGTTCGAGATTGCTACGATCAATGCGGGCACTAACAAAATGACCGTGAAGCTTGAGGATGGCAGCAACAGCAGCGAGCTGAACCTGGCGAATGTGCCGCTTACCAACGAAGCAGGCCAGAAGATCGCGCTGACTGAGCTGAAGGCCGGAGATTTCGTGAATCTCAGCTTCGACGGTTCCACACCGCTGTCCCTGCAGACGGTTAAACAGGTTGCCGGACAGGTAACGGCAGTGGATGCCGCAGCAGGTACATTCACCGTGAAGGATTATACGGGAGCCTCCCAGCCTTTCACTGCGGGCAGCGGAGTGAGAATCCTCCGGGACGGTGTTGCAACGAACGCTCTGAGCGGACTTACCACAGCAGACCGGGTATTGGTGCGTAAGGATGCCAGCGGTGTAGTGATCATCTCCGTGTTCAGTCAGTTGAACCGGACGTTCTCCCGTTATGACAGCGCAACGAATGAAATATTGACCAAACGCGCCACGCTGACTGAGAATTATACGTTTGGTCTTGCCCCAAATGTATATATTCATCAAGGTGACACGACTTTATCCGTGCAATCTCTCAAAGAAAATGATAATATTATAATGTATTTCAACAACGGCAAGGTTGTAGAAATTGTGAAACAATAATCATTTTGGTGATTTTCCGTGTGAAACACCGTCTTGATCCTTGGTTTTGCCTTGGATCAAGGCGTTTTTTTTGAAATATAAGGGCAGCAGGGTGTTCGCTTGAACGCTATGAAAGTATACGATATAATGTATCTTTGCTTATATTTCTTTAGATTTGAGAAGATATGCTGTAAGAGAACTTGCAGTCATACCTGCTCCGTGGAGGGGACGCTATGAAAGCTGCAGAGGTCCGCCACATCCTGGACACTATCGGAGGCATGTTCCCTGATGCACATTGTGAGCTGAATCACAGCAACGCTTTTGAGCTTACTATAGCCGTGCTGCTCTCAGCTCAATGTACGGATGCAACAGTGAACAAGGTGACCGAGGACCTGTTTCAGAAGTACAAGGCTCCGATCGACTATATCTCAGTGCCGCTGGAAGAGCTGGAGCTGGATATCCGGAGGATTGGTCTATTCCGCAACAAGGCCAAGCATATTCAGAACCTCTGCGCAATCCTGATTGAGCAGTACGGGGGTGAAGTGCCGCAGGCCCATGATTTGCTGGTAACCCTGCCTGGTGTCGGACGCAAGACTGCCAATGTGGTCGTCTCTAATGCGTTTGGCGTTCCGGCGATTGCCGTGGATACTCATGTGGAACGGGTAGCCAAACGGCTCGCACTTGCGGGCTGGAAAGATTCCGTGCTGGAAGTGGAGAAGAAGCTGATGAAGGCGGTGCCGCGTGACGAATGGACGCTGACGCACCACCGGCTGATCTTTTTCGGGCGCTATCATTGTAAGGCTCAGAATCCCGGGTGCCAGATCTGCCCGCTGCTGGATGTATGCCGGGAGGGCAAAAAACGTATGAAAACTGCTGTAATCAGGAAAGCTAAGGATCATACGAAAGCTAACCAAGAATTAGAGAAGAAGAGGATGGGATAGAGATGAAGTGCATTTCTGTATATACTGATAATTTTGAAGCGTTCTCTGATATTTTTGACCGCGTTGTGGACAGCCCGATGGAAGAGAACGAAGAGCAGGAAGTGGAAGGCATCACAATCAGCCATTCCGGCGATGTGCCTGAGTTCTACCTGGAGCGTATGTCCGCGAAGCCAGAGGTTGTCGTAATGAAAGACAAATCCCGTGGCCTGACCATTCTGCAGCACGGCAAAGTCTTTGAAATCCTGCTTCCTGTGCTGGAAACAGCTTAATTCGGTTGAAGTTGATTAGAGAGGTTGTCCCATAGCCACGAAGTGGCAAACGGGGCAGCCTCTTTTTTTGACAGAGAAGAATGTATATGTTTTGGGGTCCCCGCAAAGTACCTGAGTCATCACCTACGCTAAAGCCCCACTTTGTGGGGTTATTTTGCGAACCCATATAAGCAGGATTTACGGGCGAGATTGGAATGCCATCTGCGAAATCTTGTTTTTCGTGAAGGTTTATAGCTGATTTTGTAAATGTGGACATTTGATTTGTGACGATCTGATGATAAAATATAATTGTTCTATTCTTGCAGTGAGATAAATCATACAAATGTAATAATAATGAAAGAAGCTATAGATCGCAGTGGAGGCGGGGATGTTGTGGGAGCAGAACGGGAAAGAGTGAAGCAGGTTACAGCGGGGTCGTCAGCGCTTAGGCTGCTTGAGGAGCGGCTGAGGCAATGGGGAGAACAGAAGAGTGCGCAGATCGTAGCGGATCTAAAGGTCAAGGAGCAGGCAGATGAGCTGACACTCGCATTCTGCGGACATTTCTCGGCGGGGAAGTCGAGCATGATTAACAAGCTCTGCGGTAAGGCCGTACTGCCTTCGGGTCCGGTTCCAACCAGCGCCAATATTGTATCGATCCGCAGCGGAGCACCACAGGTGCTGCTTCATCCGGTGGACGGAAGCACCGGAGGGAATCCCGGGGTGATCAAGACTACGCCTGACCGGCTTCAGGATTACTGCCGCCAGGGAACTGAATATTCAGCGATAGAGGTGTGGGAGGATGTCCCGGTGCTGGGTAATCACGGGGTGCTGATGGATACGCCCGGCGTAGATTCGACAGACGAGGGCCATCAGGCGGCGACCCGCTCGGCGCTGCATCTGGCAGATGCGGTGTTCTATGTGATGGATTACAATCATGTGCAGTCGGAGAATAATCTGGCGTTTGCCAAAAGCCTTAGCGACTGGGGCAAGCCGCTGTACCTGATCATCAATCAGATCGATAAGCACAGGGAGCAGGAAATTCCGCTGGAGGAATACCGGCAGCAAGTGGAAAGCGCTTTCCGGGAATGGGGGATTCATTCCGCGGGACTGTTGTTCACTTCGCTTAAGGTGGAGGAGCATCCGCTGAATCAGTGGAAGGATCTGCTGGCGGTGATCTCCGGTCTGCTGGAGCAGCGGCAGGGGCTGCTGGAGTATAGCTTGTCCCGCTCCATGCATCATACGGCGGATGCTGTCCTGGCGGATTATCGTGAGCAGCAGGAGGAGGAGCGGGCTGCGCTGCTGGAAGAGGCAGGCGGTTCAGCAGCGGAAGCTGTGGAAGCAGAGATCCGGGCAACGATGCAGGAGGAAGCATCGCTGGAGGAGCTGCCTGAAGAGGCGCGGCTTGAGCTGCGCAGCAGGCTGGATGCCTTGCTCGGCAACACGAATCTGATGCCGGCCGATCTGCGGGACGCGGCGGGCGCATACATCGAGAGCCTCCAGCCGGGCTTCCGGCGCGGCCTGTTCTTCACCGCTGCGAAGCGGGAGAAGGAGCAGGGAGCGCGGCTGCTGCACTGGCACAGCCTTCAGCAGAGAGAGATCACTGCCCAGCTGGAGTGGCACACTCTCCAGCTCGTGCGCGAATGGGCGGAAGGCCTGGAGCTGTGGCAGGAGGAGGCGGAGCCTCGGCTGAAGCAGGCTTTCCCGGCGGTGAGCCAGCAGTGGCTGGCGGATCAGGTGAAGCCGGGGACCGGGGCTTCGGGCGAGGCACTGCTTAATTTCTGCCGCACGCTTGCGGCAGAGATTAAGGCGCAGTTCCGCCGCGCGGTCCTGGCCTTCGGCGAGCCGCTGCTGGATGCGCTGCCGCCGCTGGTGGAGGAGCGGCGCGCGGAGCTTGCGCGCCGCGAAGCTGCCCTGCGGCGGCAGGCTGCGGCCCACGCCGCGCTGGCCGCCCTGGACCGCGCGGCTGCCGCCCGCGCGGACGCCCTTGCGGCGCT